>NZ_JAAGPE010000676.1:0-991 GCF_017104605.1 Burkholderia sp. Ac-20384
CGAGCAGCAGCCGGCGCAGGCCATGCCGCCCGCTCGTGCCCATCACGATCAGGTCGGCATCGGCTTCGGCCGCCGTGCGCATCAGCACCGTGGCGACATCCTCGCCGTACGCGTCGAGCGCGCGCACGGTGCCTGGCACACGCTCCTGCGCGAGCGCCGCTTTCGCATCGTCGAGCACCGGCGTCGCGGCGTCGGTCGCGGCCGCATCGCCGTCGCGCTCGGCCGCGAAACCCGCATCGACGTCGACGAGCTGCGGCCGGTGCTCGACGACATATGCGCAGGTGACTTCGCCGCCGGACGCCGCCGCGATCCGGATCGCCTCGTTCAGCGCGAGACGCGCACTCGGGCTGCCATCGAGCCCGACGAAAATCCGCTTGTACATGGTCCGTCCCTCCGACCGGGCACGCATCGCGCGTTGCGCGACGGCGGCCCGTTATCGCCACCCGGCCCGGTGCCAGGTGGCCTGCCGAACAGTCTGCCCCACGTGCCGACGCGCCCGTTGATGCGCGTCAAGCGCGGCCGGCGCGCCCGCTGCTCCACGCCGGTTGCCGCAATTTCTAGTGACCCCATTACAAAAACCGTGTAAATCGCGCACAATTTCATCTTGAAAATAGACGTTGCATGCAGCCGGTGCGAGTTTTGTCCGGTTTTGCTGCGCTGCCGAGTGCCCACGGCAGCCCCGACAACAGAATGGCTATCGAATGACCGCAAGTGGAACCCCGACGCGTGACGCCCGAGGGCCCACGCGCCTCCAGATCATGTTACGCCAGCCGCTCGCGGCCGGCGTCGTTGCGCTGTGCGCGGGCGCGGCGCTATCGCTTGGCGTCGCGCTGCTCGTGCGCGAGCAGTGGCAAGGCGCCGTCCATACGCGTTTCGAACGCCGCACGACGCATGTGACCGCGATGCTCCGCCACGAGCTGCAATCCGGCGTGGCCGTGCTCGAAGGCGCGCGCGGTGCGTACAGCCTCGTCCCGGGCATGACGCCCGAGCA
>NZ_JAAGPE010000677.1:0-1204 GCF_017104605.1 Burkholderia sp. Ac-20384
TGACCTGCCCCCGGTTTTAGTCCGGACTGCAGTTAGAGTCCAAGGTTAAAAACTGCTGCTTTGCATCGTGCGCCAAGGCGAACTGCACCGGCGTCAGATAGCCGAGTGAGCTATGAGGCCGCTCGGTGTTGTACTCGATACGCCATTCCTCAATCAGCCGCTTGGCGTGGCGCATTGAGACGAACCAGTGCTCGTTCAGACATTCGTCACGGAATCGCCCGTTGAAGCTCTCGATATAGGCATTCTCCACCGGCTTGCCAGGCCGAATGAACGACAGCGTGACACCGGCTTCGTAGGCCCATGCATCCAGCACCTTACCAGCGAACTCCGGCCCATTGTCGACCGTGATGGATGCGGGTAAGCCTCGCATCTCCTTGAGCCGCTCAAGCACTTGCTGCACGCGTAGGCCCGGCAATGAAGTATCGACCTCGATGGCCAGGCACTCGCGCGTATAGTCGTCGACCACGTTCAGGCATCGAAACCGCCGACCATAGGCCAGCCCGTCAGAAACGAAGTCCATCGACCAGCTCTGATTCGGGCCTGTTGGTAACGGCAGCGGCGTGCGCTCGACAGCCGCAATACGCTTGCGTCGTCGCTTGCGCACGCTCAGCCCCGCCTTGCTGTACAGGCGCCAGATGCGCTTGTGGTTGGCGAAGCAGCCATCCCGCTGCAACAACACGTGAATCCGGCGATAGCCGTAACGGCGCTTCTGCGCGGCGATCGCCATCATCCGGCCAGTCAGCGCTTCGTCGTCAACTCGGCGGCGTGATTCGTAGTGGAACAGCGAGCGCGAAATCCCTACCAGCCCGCAGGCCCGGGTAACACCCATGGCGCGTTCGGTCATCAAGGTTCGGACCGCTTCGCGCTTGGCCTGCGGGCTTGCTACTTTCGGGCCAACAGGTCCTTCAGCGCGGCGTTGTCGAGCATTGATTCGGCCAACAGGCGCTTGAGCTTGCTGTTCTCCTGCTCCAGTTCCTTCAAGCGCTGCGCTTCGGAGACCGTCATCCCGCCGAACTTCGCTTTCCAGTTGTAGTAGGTCGCTTCCGAGATGCCGTACTTGCGGCACAGCTCCGCCGGCTTCAGGCCAGCCTCGGCTTCCTTCAAGATGCTGATGATTTGCTCTTCGGTGAATCGCTTTTTCATTGCCGTTCCTCTCTGGAACGGACTCTACACCGTCACCGTACTAAACGCGGGGAGCAGGTCA
>NZ_JAAGPE010000678.1:0-1112 GCF_017104605.1 Burkholderia sp. Ac-20384
CCGGGTCACGACCCACCTGATCGGGGGGGCGTGGCACGACGGGTGCCGCGGTACGATTCATGACGGCGCACAACCGGTTCTTCGGGACCCGCGTCCCCTCGCCCCGGGCATGAACGGAGGCCCACGCCGCCGATTCGAAACCGTGCATGCGCAATGCACGCGTTTTGGCCGTTTTCCATGCCGAATCCTCAATCCGTCCCCCCGAGAAAGGAGCAGCCATGACTTCCGAACAGCCGCAGATGGACAGAACGCCGTCGCCCGATCCGGCCGAAAACAACGCGTACTTTCCGTCCCCGTATTCGCTGTCGCAGTACACGTCGTCGAAGACCGATTTCACCGGCGCGGATTACCCGAATCCGTACACGGGCGGCAAGTGGAAGGTGCTGATGATCGCGACCGACGAGCGCTACGTCCTGATGACGAACGGCAAGATGTTCTCGACCGGCAATCATCCGGTCGAAATGCTGCTGCCGATGCATCACATGGACCAGGCCGGCTTCGAGATCGATATCGCGACGCTGTCGGGCAACCCCGCGAAACTCGAACTCTGGGCGATGCCCGGCGACGACGAGGCGGTGCAGGGCACGTACCGGAAGTACCTGCCGAAGCTCAAGACGCCGCTGAAGCTGTCCGACGTGCTCGACGCCGACCTCGGCCCCGAATCGCCGTACATCGCCGTGTTCATTCCGGGCGGCCACGGCGTCCTCGCCGGCATTCCGTACAGCAAGGACGTGAAGCGCGCGCTGAACTGGGCGCTCGACTACGACCGGCACATCATCACGCTGTGCCACGGGCCCGCAAGCCTGTTGTCGGCTGCCGTGGACGAAGATCCGCAGAACTATCCGTTCAAGGGCTACGAGATGTGCGTGTTCCCGGATGCGCTCGACACCGGCCCGAATCTCGAGATCGGCTACATGCCGGGCCCGCTGCCGTGGCTCGTCGCGCAAAGCCTGGAAAAGCTCGGTGCGAAGGTACTCAACAAGGACATGACCGGCCGCTGCCATCAGGACCGCAAGCTGATCACCGGCGACAGCCCGCTCGCGTCGAACGGCATCGGCAAGCTCGCGGCCGCCGCGCTGCTGAAGGAAGTCGGCCACTGACGCGGGCCGCCC
>NZ_JAAGPE010000679.1:0-1053 GCF_017104605.1 Burkholderia sp. Ac-20384
TCAGGCGCGCGCCGCGCTGCGCGCCGACGATGCGGCCGTGCAATTCTCGCAGGCCAACGATGCCCGCTACCGCGACTTGGCCGACAACGGCGCCGGTACCACGCAGGAGCAGCAACGCGCGGCCAGCACGCTGGCCGGGCAACTGGCGAAACGCGCCGGCGACGCGGCCGCGCTGGCGTCGATCAGCCAGAACCTCGCCGTGCTGCGCGCCCGGCGCGACCAGGCAAGCGGCGCACTGGCCCGCGCCGAGGCTGCGCTCGAACAGGCGAAGCTGAACCTGTCCTACACGGAAGTCCGTGCGCCCGTCGACGGCAAGGTGGGCCGCCGCACCGCGCGGGTCGGCGCCTTCGTCACACCCGGCGCGCCGCTGCTCGCGATCGTGCCGCTCGCCGATGCGTACGTGATCGCGAATTTCCAGGAGAACCAGATCGGTGCGATGCATCCGGGCGACCGCGTGCGCATCCGCGTCGACAGCCTGCCGGGTGTCAGCATCGCGGGCCATGTCGCGAGCCTCGCGCCGGCCACCGGCGTGAGCTTCGCACCGATCGCCCCCGACAACGCCACCGGCAATTTCACGAAGGTCGTGCAGCGCGTGCCGGTCAAGATCGCCATCGACGGACCGCGCGAGCAGGCCGCCGCGCTGAGCGTGGGGTTGTCCGTCGAAGCGAGCGTCGACACCGGCGCGCATCGCGAGACCGGGAACGAGCGGGAGACGCAACGATGAACCCCATTCGCATCCTGCGCGCGGCGACGCTTGCGCTCATCGCCGGCGCCGCGCTGACGGCCTGCACCATGGGGCCGAACTTCGAGGCGCCGACGAGCACGGTGCCACCGGTGTTCGAACGCACGCACACCCTGCAGGCCGCCAGCCAGCCCGTCGAGGCCGCCTTCAACGCCGACTGGTGGACCCTGTTCGACGACCCCGTGCTGAATACGCTCGAACAACGCCTGGCCGATGCCAATCTCGACGTCGCGGCCGCGTCGGCGCGGCTGCGACAGAGCCGGGCCGAACGGCGCGTCGCCGGCGCGGCCGAGCTGCCGACGCTCGCCGCG
>NZ_JAAGPE010000680.1:0-959 GCF_017104605.1 Burkholderia sp. Ac-20384
TGCTCGTGGCCGGCCGCGTCGCGCGACAGCACGCGCAGCGCGTCGATCTTCTCGCCGTCGCCGCGTACCGGCTCGATCGCGAGGACGGTCTCGCTGTAATGGACGCTATCGTCGAACGCGTCGGCCACCCAGCTCAGGTAGTCGTGGAATTCGACGCGGGTCGGATAGAAGTTCTTCAGGTTGACGAATTCATTCAGGCGGCCGCGTTCGAACAGGTAGTTGATGAACGTGTAGCGGCTTGTCGGATCGCGCATCGTGACGAGATCCTTCAGAAACGAGATCTGCATCCGGCAGTCGTCGAGCAGCATCCCGCGATGCCAGCCGAATTCAGGCTGGCGCTCGACGAAGCAATGGGTGAACGGGCGCGCCGCGCGCCGTTCCTCGAGGCGGATGGCCAGCGCCAGATTCGACGGCCCGAAGCCGACGCCGATCAGGTCGAATACGGTTTCTCTCTGCATGTCTCAGCTCCCTTGTCGGTGAATCCGGCGCGTCAGACGTGACGGCCGGAGAAGAACGTCTCGCGCAGCGTGCGCATCCACAGCGGCTGCGCGTCGGCCAGCGCGAGACGGCGCTGCCGCGCGAAGCCATGCCGCGCGAGATGGTCGGCAACCCGCGCGTGGCCGGCCGGAACGGCACAGCCGACCGCTTCGGTACGCGGGTCGTCGAGAAACAGGTAATGAACGACGGACGGCAGCCAGCCCGCCACGCAATGCGGGCCGCGCCAGCGCGACTCGCCGACCAGCATCCGCAGCCCGCGGTCGTAGTCGCGCGCCGCGACGTGCGGCGCAAGCGCGTCTTCCTTCAGCCAGAACGCTTCGACATACGCGAACGGTTCGCCGTCGAAGCAGCCGACCAGCGGAATCACGTGCGGATCTGTGTCGGGCGCGGTGCCCTGCGTGCCGTCCGCGCCGGGCTGCGCACCCGGCCAGCCGTCGCGCACGCGCGGTTCGTCGAACCAG
>NZ_JAAGPE010000681.1:0-1179 GCF_017104605.1 Burkholderia sp. Ac-20384
CGGCCGGGTCGAGCCGGATCGCCGCGTGGCGCGCGCTGTCCGAACACGCCGCGGCCAGCGCGGCCAGCAGCGCACGCCGCTGGTCGGCCGGTGCCGCGCGATGGTTGTACGCGACGAGGCGCAGCGCGCCATCGTCGCCGAGTTGTGCGCGCAGCAACTGCGCGCCGATGCCGTCGCCCTGCGCAACGCGAATCTCTGCGCCGTCGCGCACGGCGAACAGGCCGTCCGCGAATGCGAGGCGGTAGGTATCGAGCATCGTGAATCCGTCCGGACGCACTTCAGCCAGCATGGCGCGCCTCCTGTCCCGTTTCCGCAGGTGCATCGAGTCGCGCGCCGAGTGCCGCAAGCGTTGGCGACGCGAACAGGTCGGCAACCGTCAGCGCGTGGCCGGCACGGCTCGCCGCGTCGACGAAGCGCACGACGTCGAACGAGGTCGCGCCGGCTTCGAACAGGTTGGCGTCCGCTTCGGGTGCGGCCGTTGCGAACGTGTCGGACCACAGCGCCGCGAGCGAGGCGGCCGCGTGCGGCGCACGGGACGGCGTTGCCGCGCGCACATTGCCTTCCGCCCGCGCGCGCTGCGACGCTTGCGCAATGGCATGCTTGTCGGGCGCGCCGAGCGCGGCTTCCGACGCGCCGGCGAAACGCGCGACTTCGTCGTGATAGACATCGACGAGCGCATCGACGAAACCGCGATCGAGCAATTCGTCCGCATACGAGAAGGCGGCGCTCACGCGGCCATCCGGATGCTCGACGACGTCCAGCTCCAGCGTGAACACGACGCGATGGCGCACCTCGTCGAATCCGGCCAGCGACAGGCCGGCCCAGTCGCGCGCCGCGGCACCGGTCGGGCGCAGGTAGTTGAACATCACCTGGAACAGCGGATTGGCCTGCGCGGCACGCGGTGCGCGCAGCGCCGCGACGACGTCCGCGAACGGCACGTCGGCGTGTGCGTAGGCCATCAGCGCCATGTCGCGCACTTGCGCGAGCACGTCCGTACGACGCGCGGCCGGGTCGAGCTGCGTGCGCACGACGACCGAATTGATGAAGAGGCCGAGCGCGTCGCGGGCCGCATCGCCCGTCAGCTCGCGCGTCGACGCGAGCACGCCGACCGGCTGGTCGGACGCCCCCGTCGTGCGGAACAGCGCGGTGTTGAGCGCCGCGTGCAGCAGCATCGGCAGC
>NZ_JAAGPE010000682.1:0-891 GCF_017104605.1 Burkholderia sp. Ac-20384
TCCCGATCGCGTAGACGGTCGTGAAACCGTCGGCCGCCTCGCGACGTGCGCCGCCGACGCCGTAGCGGCGGCTCGCGCGTTCGCCGTGGCTGTCGGGCAAGCGCGGGCCGCCGAGGATATCGGCTCCCCACCGGCGGGAGACGAACGCGCCGAGCGTCATTCCTGCCGGCATGGTTCCCGGCATCGCGCGCCGGCCCGCGGCCGCACACAGCAGCCCGAGCCCGAAGATCGCGCCGCGATGCGTATTGACGCCGCCGGTCGCGGCGAGCATCGCGTGCTCGGCGCGCAGGCCGATCTTGCGCAGCACGGCCATGTCCGCATCGCGTGCGCCCGCGTCGGTCAACTCGGCGAAGTACGGCCGCAGCACGGCGGCGCTGCGGGCGAACGTCGCGGCATCCATGTCGGTGTGGCTGCCGGTGTCAACGTGACTGACGAGCCCCGGCTTCGGATAAGTCTCGATTTCGAGCACGAGGCTGCGCTCGGCCAGCTCGGCGATGCGCTCGGCTTCGGACGGTGCCGGTATGCGGCAGGCAGCCCATGCGCTCATCGCGACCCTCGGATGAATGCGTCGACCGGCATCAGTTCGACGGCGATCGCGGTCTTGACTGCGACTTCCGGATGCCGCGCCTGCAGTTCGCGCCAGTTGACGCCCGCGCCGTCGTCGCGCAGCAGTTCGCCGTCGATGCGCATCGGCGCGCGCGCGTCGATTGCCGCGAGGCCGTCGAGCAGCGCAGCGCGCGACGCGGCCGCCGGCAGCGGGAATACGATGTCGAGATCGGACGATTCGCCCAGGTAGCGCTCGCCCGTCAGCGCCTGCCATGCGAGGCTGCCGAACGCGCGGCACTGCACGCCGCAACGCGCGCCGAGTGCATCGAGTTCGCGCAACGCGGC
>NZ_JAAGPE010000683.1:0-1084 GCF_017104605.1 Burkholderia sp. Ac-20384
CGCCGATGCGGCGCGCAAACCCTTCCGCGAGCGCGATGCCGAAATCGGCCGGTTCCGGCAGCCGCGCGACGAGGCCGCCGGTAAATTCGAGCGTGTCGTCCTGCACGTTCATGTTCATGCGCGGCCCCCTTCCATCATCCGGTCGAGTGCGTCGACGAGCGCGCGCTCGGGCCGCCGCGCATGCACGCCAGCCGGTTCGCCGCCGCTGCGCCAGCCGGGCCGCACGCCGCGCACGAACAGGTACAGGTAGCCCGCGATATGCGTGTCGTAGTCGTAGTCGGGCAGCCGCCCGCGCAGGTAGCGATGCAGTGCGACCGTATAGAGCAGCGCCTGCAGGTGATACGCGTGATCGGCCATCGCGACGTCGAGCGCGCGCGGGCCGTAGGCATCCGGTGTCGTGCCGAGATGGTTCGACTTCCAGTCGACGATCCAGAAGCGGCCGTCGTGTTCGACGATCATGTCGATGAAACCCTTGATGAAACCGGCGAGCATGCCCGCCTCCAGTGCAACGTCCGGGTAGCCGTGCGCGACCAGCAGGCGGCGCAGCGCCATCAGGTCCAGCGCGGGCGCCGGGAACAGGAAACCCATTTCGTCGAGCCGCTTCGCGGGATCGAGATCGGCGAGCCGCATGCCCGGCACGAGTTCGGTGCGCACGACATCGTCGACCAGTTGCACCATCATCGCCGGCAGGCGCGTGGCCAGCTCGGGCTCGGCCTCGACCGGCCGGTCGTGCAGCGCACCGAGCGCAGCCCTGGGCCACGACTCGGGCTCGGTGAACCGGCTGAGTTCGAACAGGCGATGCAGGCACTCGCCGGCCGCCGCGCCGCGCGGGAACACGAGGATATCGTCGTCCGGCGGTTCGGGTGCAACCGGATCGGCCAATAGCCACTCGCCATCCGGCGCCACCGCGGCAAGCGCATCGTGATCGGGCCGCAGTTCGTCATCGGGCACGGCCGCGACGCCCGCCTCCTCGCGCGCCATCGTCGCGGTCAGCGAACTGAAGCTCGCCATCCGCCACGCATCGCGCAGCATGCGCGTCGCGTGGCGCGCCGCGAGCGTTTGCGATGCGTCGTGCCCGGCCGCG
>NZ_JAAGPE010000684.1:0-1017 GCF_017104605.1 Burkholderia sp. Ac-20384
AGCATGAAAGCCGGCTGGCGCGAAGGCGCCGGGATTCGCCGTGGCGTGGTCGAATGGCTGGGGATTCGGGGCGCTCAGGCCGGCCTCGACCGAGAAGTGTTGAGCCGACGTCGTATCAAGCGGTGCGACTTCAGCAGGTCGAACGCCATCGCGGCGCCCTGGTCACCGACGTTGTAGCGGCGCTTGATCGCTGCGACCGTCAGCTTCTCGCCAGGCTTCATCTCGCCGTTCGCGATCTGCGCGCGCATGATTTCGAAGACGCGCTCGCACTGGGCGTCGAAACTTTCGGCGGCTACGGGCGGCACGGGCGCGGGGGCCGTGGTTGATGCGGCCGTCGAAAGTGGCGTCGACGCGGCCGGCTGGCCCGAAGGCGCTGGCGGTGCACCATTCGCGACATTCGTCGCTGCGGATTGCGCGCTCGCGGCCGTTTCTGCCTCGGCCTTTGCCTCTGCCTCTGCGGCCCCCTCCGGCACGGCGGACGACGTTGCCGACGGCACGGCGGCCGGCGGCTTCGCGGCGGTCGCGCCGATGCTGGTGCCGGCCGCCACCGCGACTTCCGCATAACCCTTGCCGGTCTTTTCCTTGACGAGCTTGTCGAGCGCGGCGCGCGCCTTCGCGTCGTCCGCGAACGCCTTCGTCTGGCTCTGGCCCGCGGTGCCGATGCGGCCCCAGCGGATATTGAGCCCGGAGCCGTCCTGCTCCACTTCCCAGAACTTACTGGAATTGCCTTCGATCAGTTCAAAACGACGCATCCGTTCCCTCTCACTCGGATCGACGACGCAGCACGATGCCGCGCCTGCATATCGTGGCCGCCACGCAGCCACGACGCCCTCTCGTTCATTCATCCCGCGATCCGTGCAATTTGCACGACGACTCGAGATGTCGGGCGCTGCCTGCTCGCCCGGTCGACGGTCATGCCGTCATTGCTCGACGATGCCCAGCAGCAGCAACGTCAGCGAACCCAGTTGCGCCAGAAGCGACGCCGGTTGCGCGGCACGCAAGCCGTCAGCCAGCGCG
>NZ_JAAGPE010000685.1:0-465 GCF_017104605.1 Burkholderia sp. Ac-20384
GAAAAAAAAAAAGATGCTGATACATCCCCAGACTTCACTAACCTACTTTACATCCCTCCTCAACACCATCACAACCTGACGATCCTCGAACGCACTCTCGAGTCCTCACAACCGGCACATACCTCTGCCACACAACGCCAACCACACTCGCTTATCCGATGTCACGACCGCGCCATTAGCGATACCGGCAGACGTCTACTCCACCAGTCCTCGTCACAACCCCCATTGACACAGACCACAGCTGTAGTCCCTGGACGCGCTAGATGTGTGTGACGGGCGCCTGCATGTGTACCGGGTTAGCAGACATGGTAGACGGTCGTATCGGAGTGACTTCGAGGAGTGAGTGAAGAGGTTCGGGGTCACTGTCGGACAGGGGTGCGCCGTGTCGTGAAATAGGTCGGTGAGTGGCGAGGAGGTCTTCGGGCGCGACGGTGCGGTTGTCGGTTTTTTTTTTTTTTACTGATC
>NZ_JAAGPE010000686.1:0-365 GCF_017104605.1 Burkholderia sp. Ac-20384
TGGCGCGACGGCGGCCGAGACGGGCGCCGGTGCGGTGGCCGGGCCGCTTGCCGGGTGTTCGTGCGAATTGACGAGGCGACGGACGTCACGGTCGGCGACGGTCGGCGGTGCACTGACGACGCTCGGCCGGCGGCGACGCTCGGCGGCCGCGAGACGTTCCTTCTGTTCTTCGGGGAGTTGCTGGTACGCCTTCCAGGCACGCTCGCGCGCCTGCGCGGAAAGCTCCTTCGCACTCTGGTAGTTCTCGCGCGCGACGCGGCGCTGCTCGGGCGTCATCTTTGCCCATTCGGTCATCCGGTCCTGCAGGCGCTTCTGATCATCAGGCGTCAACTTCGCGAAACGCGACGCGATCTTCAGCCATTTTC
>NZ_JAAGPE010000069.1:0-40877 GCF_017104605.1 Burkholderia sp. Ac-20384
GACGGCCGGCCGTGTCGCTGCTGCTGCCCGCCGCGACGATGATCGCGTGCCCGGTCGCGCTCGGCATCGTCGCCCGGCTCGCCGGCATGCCGTACGACTGGGTCGTCGCGCTGGTGATCGCGTACTGCGCGCCGCCGTCGAGCGGCACGTCGACGATCGCGCGGATGCTGTCGCTCGACGCCAGCGTTGCGCTCGTCGCGACCCTCGCGTCGATGGTGTTCGTCCCGCTCACCGCGCCGCTGCTGACGGCCTGGTTCAGCCACGATGCAGCCGTGTCGATCTCGCCATTGAATCTCGCGTTGCGGCTCGCGCTGCTGATCGGCAGCGCCGAGGGGGTCGCGCTGCTCGTGCGGCGGTTCGCGGGTTCCCGGCTCGACCGCTATGCGACGCCGATCGACGCGACCGTCGTCGCCGCACTGCTGGTGTTCGCGCTCGGCACGATGGCCGGCATGCAGCAATCGATCATCGACGCGCCGCACCGCGCGTTGAGCGCGATCGCACTCGCGTTTGCCGTCAACGCCGGCTTCCAGATCATCGCGTACGGGCTCACGCCCGGCGACGTCCGCACGCGGCTCAACGTCGCGCTGATCGTCGCCAATCGCAACGTCGGCCTGATGTGGGCCGCGCTCGGGCTCGCCGCGACGCCCACCATGGCGCTCGTGTTCACGTGCGCGCAGTTGCCGATCTATACGCTGCCGCGCGTCGTCCAGCATCTGCTGCCGCGCCTCGAAGCACAGCGCCTGCGCCGGCGCGCACGCTAGCCGGCATGCACCGTGCGATTTCCCGATCCATCCCCGCCTACGTTCACCATGACGACCCTGCTCTCCGCCACCTATCCGCGCACGCTGCGCACCTTGACCGACCGCTTCACGGCCGGCACCGCCACCCGTGTCGAGGCCTGGCTCTTCGAAGACGAAGCGGCGCGCCGCGACGCCGAGCGCACGCTGGCCGGCCGAGGCATCGACGCCGTGTTGCGCAGCGCGTACAAGCCGCTGGTGCATTTCTTCATCGAGGAATTCGAGCCGCCGCGCACGGGCCGGATCGTGATCCGCACGCCGGCGGGCGCACACCAGCGGTTCCGGCTCGAAGCGTATCCGCTCGCGGGCTGGCTCGCGCCGCTCGAATTCGCGTTCGAGCCCGGCGACGATCCCGCGCACTATGTCGTCGAAGCCGACGGTGCGACGCACCGCGTCTTCGCGCCGAATGACGCGACCGCGTCACCGTGCGGCTGGCTGCGCGTGTGGGACGGCAGCACGTTGATCGAGGACGCCCCGCTCGTCACCGAATTCGAGGCGGCCGCCGCCGCGACGCTCGACGCGCTGCGCGCGCATCCGTGGCCCGACCAGGCGCCGTTCTTCGACATCCTGCGGATCGCGATCGCGACGTCGGGCATCGAACGCACGCTGCCGTATGGCGAGGAACTCGTCAGCACGCTCGACGCATGGCACGAGGACGCCTACTTCGGCGCCGCCGAATTTTTCCACGCGCTCGCAGGCCGCGACGCATCCGACCGGACACTGCAATCCGGGCAGATCGTGCCCGACATCTCTCGCACGCAGGGCGATACGACGCTTCGGATCACGCTTGAAACGCATGTTCGCGCGACGACGGACGAGGCCGAAGCCGAAGCCGCAGCCGCTCCGGGTGAAGCGCTTGCATCGCCGGACGCGCTCGCGGCGGTTGGCCAGCCGTTATCGCCGCCCGACGTCGCTCGCGCGCTCGGTGCGCTGCCGGGAGAACGGTTCGCCGTCACGTCGCACCAGGGCCGCGGCGTGAACGGCATCCATGTTCGCGGCGCGTTGCCCGGGCTCGTCATCACCGCCGGCCAGCATGCCAACGAGACGTCGGGCGTCGTCGGCGCGCTGCGGGCGGCCCATGCGCTGAACCGGCGCCCGGACGCGCACTACGCGCTCGTACCGCTCGAGAATCCGGACGGCGCCGCGCTGCATCACCATCTGCGCGCCACGCACCCGGCACACCTGTCCCATGCCGCGCGCTATACCGCGCTCGGCGACGACCTCGAAGCACGCACGCAGCCGCCGTTCGGCGAAAAAGCCGCCCGGCTCGACGCGATCGAGCGTACCGGCGCGCGGCTGCACCTGAGCCTGCACGGCTACCCGGCACACGACTGGACGCGGCCGCGCAGCGGCTACATCCCGCGCGGCAGCGAACTCTGGTCGATTCCGAAGGGTTTCTTCCTGATCCTGCGTCACCATGCGGGCCACGACGGGCGGTCGTTCCTCGACGCATTGACCCGCGCACTGGCCCGATCGGATGAACTCGTGGCATTCAACGAGCGGCAAATCCACGCGTGGCACGCGCACGCAGGCGACCTGCCGTTTACGCGCATCAACGGGATTCCATGCGATGTGGTCGAGGATCACCGGTCGACCGTGCCGTTCACGCTCGTCACCGAGTTTCCCGACCAGACGATTCACGACGACGCGTTCCGGCTGGCGCATACGACGCAGGCGCGTGCGGTCGAATTGGCCGCCGAGTTTTACTGGGCCGGCCTGCTCGGATGACCGGCTCGTTCGAACCTTCATGACACCGGAGACCCGGGGCGGACGAGCAGAATCCGCACCCCGGTCCGCAGAAGGCCACGCGGCAATGGGCAAAAAACGAGGGCCGTACTCGGCAGCGCGGCAGCGCGACACCGCCGCCCGGGTCGGCGGCATTTTCATGGGCAGCGCGTTACCCGTCGGCTTATGGGTCGCACGCAAAACTGCGGACAGGCACCGTCACACGCTGCGCCCCAACAACTGCCCCGGCCAGCCGTCCACGTCGAAGGTTGAAATTCGCTCATATCCGCAGGACTCGTAGAAGCGCACCAGTGCGCCAGTCCCGCCGCCATAGCAGTCCACCCGCAGGCGCTCCACCCCGGCAGCCCGGGCGCGCTCATCCGCGAAGGCCATCAGGCGCCGGCCGACACCCCGCGCCCGCGCATCGCGCGACGCAACCAGCACGCGCACATAGATTTCCGGCTCGGTCGCGGGCGGCACGTAGGGCATGGACTCGCCGAGGATCAATGCGCCCAGGACGCGGCCCTCCTGATCCTCTGCGACCCACGCGTCGGGCAACGCACAGGCTTCGGTCACGAGCGCAACCCGCTTGGGTTGCGTCGACCACGGCTCGCGGCCCCATTGCCCTTCGTTACCGATGGAAACGAACCACGCAATCACGTCATCGAAGATCCCCAGCACGGCCGGGGCATCGAGCGCACTGGCACGACGAATCACCCGTTCATCCATTCCTGTCTCCGCCACGTTCAACACTCCTTCGCCGGATTCGACGACCGGCGCGCAATGGGATGGTGCGCCGAGCCCCCCAGGGACGTGCGATGGAAGCCCGGCGATCAAGCCTGCTACGGTACTGAACTTCGCCCCGGTTGATCAAGGCATGACGGCCGGCGAGTCGACATGACCGGTTGTCTTCCTGAAAATCGAGGAAGGTCAGCGCCAGGCGGGCTGTCAATCGCCTTTCGCATGCAAGGGCGCGGCCGACCCACACCAACGACCCGCAACTTCGCCAGTGGATCGGTACGGCACAAGCAGTTCAGTGCCGTGACGAGGGTGCCGAACAACCCTGCCGCAACGCATGACCGACCGCGCTCACCCGATCCGGCGGGCCGACGCGACGCCTGCGCCGCACCGAACCGCAGCGATTCGATTCCCGCGCGAATGCCCTCCTTCACGACAAAAAAACCTACAATCGACGCGATGCATCGCAGGCATGAAGCGCCAGCCGCCCACTTTCGCTCGCCACCATGAACGCACCCGCTGATTCCACTCCCTCCGCCCCGTCGGTACTCGGCGTCTATCGTCAACTGGCGGACCCGTCCGCCGGGCAATGGATCGTCAGCCGCTCCGAACGCGCGCACATGTACCGCATCCAGCATCACCGGGCTGACGGCAGCACGTCGGTCGATACGGTCGTCGATGCGGACAACCTCGATGCGAAGCTGCACAAGTGGATCCAGGAAGGCTTCGTCCGGCGCGACGCAGGCGACCGTGCGGCGCCCGCTCATCGCAGCGCGTTCATGCAGGCGCTACGGAGCGCACATGCGTCGCGACCGGCGGCAGCCGGCGATGCGGCGCAGGTCGCGTACGTGGGCGGCGTGCCGATGCCGCGCGGCCCGGGCGGGCCGCTCGCGCCGCCGCAGAACCCGGCCTACCTGTTCACCGCGCGCGCGACGAACGTGCTGGAAGACATCGTCGAGAACCGGCGCATCCTGCTGATCGGCCACACCGGCACCGGCAAGACGAGCCTCATCGAGCAGGCCGCCGCGCTGGCCGGCCATGGCGTGCTGCGCTCGAACATGAACGGGCAGACGACGGTCGGCGATTTCGTCGGGTTCTGGACCGTCAAGGGCGGCGAGACGATCTGGGTCGACGGCGTGCTGCCGACCGCGATGCGCGAAGGGCTGTGGCTCATCGTCGACGAGATCGACTTCGCGGAACCGGCGATCCTTGCGGTGCTGACCGCCGTGCTCGAACCGGCCGGCCGCCTGTTGCTGAAGGAGAAAGGCAACGAGATCGTCGTCCCGCACCCGTCGTTCCGGCTGTTCGCGACGGCCAATGCGGTGGGCGCGATGGGGCAGTTCCGCCATCTGTACCAGGGCGCCAACGTGATGAACGAGGCGTTTCTCGACCGCTGGCGCGTGTACCGCCTCGACTATCTGCCGCCGCCCGACGAGGCGCGCGTGCTGCAGCGCACGTTCGGCGCGGCCATGACCGCGGCGATGGCCGACACGCTCGCGGCGATCGCGGCCGACTGCCGCGCCGCGTTCGTCCGCGAGGATCTGGCCAGCGCGTTCTCGACGCGGCGCCTGATCGACTGGGCCGAGCTGATGCTGCGCACCGGCGACCCCGAATCGGCCGCCGGCCCGACGATCTATGCGAAGGTCAGCACGGAAGACGCCGACCTGATCCGCAGCATCATTCGCCACTACATCGACGTCGAGGCCTGACGCGATGGACCAGGACGACGACGCGCGGTCGCTCCACCTGACCCGGCTGGCCCGCACGCTCGCGCAACGGCACGGCATCGAAGTGCGGTTCGCGCGCCATGCGCCGGCCGCGCAGCGCGACTTGCTGGTGCTGCCCGACACGCTGCTCGCCGGCGACGTCGACGACGACGCGATCACCGGCCTCGTCGACCTCTACGCGGCACGCGAGCGCTTCGGTGGGATCGATGACATCGCTGCACTGGCGTCACCCGCGGTGCGGGCCATCGCGCAGGCGATCGACGACCGCCGCGCGGCGGGTTGCCTCACTGCGATCTATCCCGGCGCCATGACGTTCCTGCGGCGGATGCGCACGGCGACGGCTGCCGGCACGCTCCACCGGTGGCCGCGAATGGGATGGCGCGACAGGCTGGTGTGGCGCGTCGAACGCGCGCTGTGGGACGAGCCGCCGTCCGCCATCGAGCGCGTGCCGTCGCTCGACGCGACGATGGCCGCATCGGGCGATCTCGTCGAAGAGGCACGCGCCGCGACATCGACCGCCGACAGCATCCGCGCCGCGCAGCGAATCGTCGAACGCGTGCGCGCGCTGGCGTCGGCCGGTGCGAACAACATGATGTTCACGGCCGACCCGGGCAGCACGCTCGACAGCGACAGCATCGCCGCCGAGTTCGACCAGGACGGACAGGGCGCCCCGGACGACTCACGTGCGCCGGTTTCCGCCGAATCGGGCGCCGGTGCGATCGCCGACACGGCATCGTCGGCCGAAGCGCCGACGCCGGGCGATGCGATGCCCGGCACGATCCGCCTGTCCGCGGACAACCGGCCGCTGCTGTCGGTCCCGCTGACCACCGCGTTCGACACGGTGACGGACTTCACCGGCCAGGGCGAACCGGCGCGCTGGCACCGCCTGCGAAGCGCGGCCCGCGCGCAGACCGAGCCGCTCAAGCTGAAACTCGAACGCGCGTTGAAAGTGGACGAGCAGACGCGCTGGAAACGCGAACAGGAACGCGGCGAGCTCGACCGGATGTCACTCGCGCGCCTCGTCACCTCGCCCGGCTATCGCACGCCATTCCGCGTCCGGCGTGCGGCCCCCGGGCGCGACGCGGCCGTCAGCCTGCTGATCGATTGCAGCGGGTCGATGGCCGGCAAGAAGATCGAACTCGCCAGGCTGTGCGCGGCGGCGCTGTGCGATGCGCTGACGCAGCTCGGTTTCGCGTGCGAAGTGCTCGGCTACAGCTCCGTCGAGGACGCCGCGATGCGCGCGCACTACCAGCGCTGGATCGACGCCGGCCGCGATACGTTCGGCTACAACCGGTTCGTCGAACGGCTCGACCTGCGCGTCTACAAGCGCTTCGATTCCGACAACCCGAGCGGCCTCGCCTGCATCGAATGCGGCCACGAGAATCCCGACGGCGAGGCGTTGAGCTGGGCCGCCGGGCGGCTGCTGGCGAAGCGGGCCCGGCGGCGAATCCTGATGGTGCTGTCGGACGGCTATCCGGCGACCGGCGACGGCAACCCGGCAATCCTGCGCACCGACCTGCGTGCACGCGTCGAGGCGCTGCGCGAGCGGCGCGTCGAACTGATCGGCGTCGGGATACTCGACGATTCGGTCGAAACGTTCTATCCGGTCAGCAGCGTGGTCGAGCATCTGCACGAGCTGCCGGGCGCGGCGTTCAGCGTCCTGGGCGATACGCTGCTGGATCGGCGCTAGCCGCGCGCGCGACGGGGTCGAAGCAGGCTTCGAGTCGCACGGGCGTCACATCGGACGGTGAATATCGTCGATGGCAGAGTCGAATCGCCGCCGTTGCGCAGGCCCCTGCCTTCCATTGTGTTCGATCGGCCGCCTGGTTCCGATGCGCACGCGGCCGGCAGCACGAACCTTGCCCCGCGGCCCATTTCGATTTTCAACTCGACGGCGGATTCGGCCGAATCTTCCTGCCACGGCCGGCCGCCGGCAAGAGACTGCACATGCCCAGGAAAAAAACCAGCCTCTGGTTGCGGCATCTCGAGCTGCTCTCCGTCGCAACCGGCACGCGCCCGACGAAGCGCACGAGCAAGCCGCGAGCGGCCGCCAAACGGGCGGGCAAGCCAGCCGTCATCGCCCGTACCACCAGACGCACGGGTACCGCGCCCGCCCGCGCACGGACGGACAAGGCACCCGGCACGTGGCTCCGGTCGTTTCATTCCGCCGGCCCGAGTGCCGGTCGCTACGTGAACCACCTCGCCTACGCGCTGTATCTTCCCGCCGCGCCGGCGACGACGGCCGGCATGCCGGCCGTCGTCATGCTGCACGGCTGCAAGCAAAATGCCGAATCGTTTGCCGCGGGCACGCGCATGTGCCGTCTCGCCGAGCGGTCGGGGTTTGCCGTGCTGTTTCCCGAGCAAGCCGCGACGGCCCATGCGCACCGTTGCTGGCACTGGCATGGCGACGCGACGCAGTCCGAAGCCGCGGCCGTTGCATCGCTGGTCGACGCAGTCGTGCGACAGCACGGCTTCGACCGCGACCGGATCTACCTGGCCGGCATGTCCGCCGGTGCCGGGCTCGCCGCGACACTGGCCATACGGTATCCCGATCGCTTTGCGGCAATCGGACTGCACTCCGGCCCGGCCATCGCTCCGCCATCGTCGACGTTGGCGGCGATGAATCTGATGCGTCGAGGCCTGCGCGACGACCCGATACGCGCGGTCGACGCCTGCGCCGATGTCGCGTCCTATCCCGGCATGCCGGCCCTCGTCATGCACGGCGCACTCGATACGGTCGTGACCGACCGGAACGCGACACAGCTCGGCATCCAGTTCGCGCGGCTCAACCGGCTCGTCGACGAACACGGCGGGATCCGCGTCGGCGAGCAACGCATCCATGCGCGCGACGATGCCGACACCATCGACTATCTCAAGGCCGGGCGTCTCGTCGTCCGGGTCTGCATCGTCCGCCGGCTGCCGCATGCATGGAGCGGCGGCGACCCGCGCGAGCCGTTTCATTCCGCCACGGGGCCGGACGCCAGCGCGATGTTCTGGCATTTCTTTCGTCGCCAACGCCGCAAGCGACTGCAATGACGTGCGAAAACCGCGCCGGCCTGTGGCGCGCGACGCTGTCACGCGATCACGCCCGTTGCGCCAGCTCGGCCGCGTTCGCGCGATCGCCGGCCCGCCGGATCGGTATGCGGACACAGAACGTCGTGCCGCGCCCCGGCTCGCTCGTCACGTCGATGGTGCCGCGATGGCGCTTGACGATGCCGTGCGATACCGACAAGCCCAGCCCCGTGCCCTGCCCGACCGGCTTCGTCGTGAAGAACGGATCGAAGATCCGCCGGACGACGTCGGGCGTCATGCCCGTCCCGGTGTCGCTGATCGCGATCGACACCTGCTCGCCATCGCTCGACGTGCGAATCGTGATCACGCCGCGCTCGGGAATCGCGTGCGCCGCGTTCACCAGCAGGTTCATGAAGACCTGGTTCAACTGCGACGGCAGGCATTCGACCTGCGGCACGTCACCGTAATCGCGCACGATCTCGGCCTTGTACTTGAGTTCGTTGTGGACGACGTTGAGCGTGCTTTCCAGGCCCGCGCGGAGATCGACCACGCTCCACTCGTCGCTGGCCGGACGCGAGAAATCGCGCAGGTCCTGCACGATGCGCCGCACGCGCAGCGCACCGTCGATCGATTCGTCGATCAGCGTCTCGATCTCGCCGCGCACGTAGTCCAGGTCCGCCGCGCGGCCCATCGCCGCCAGCGCGTCGCGCGCGGCCGGGTCGAGCTGCGGCAGCGCGGCTTCATGCGCGGCGATCACGTCGAGCAGACTGCGCACCCACGTCTTCAACGTATTGAGGTTCGCACTGACGAAGCCGATCGGATTGTTGATCTCGTGCGCGACACCGGCCGCGAGTTGACCGATCGACGCGAGCTTTTCCGACTGCAGCAGCTGCACGTGGGTTTCCTCGAGCGCATGCAGCAGCCGCCGCTGCTCCTCCTTCTCCTGTTCGAGCCGCGCCTGCGCGACCTTGCGTTCGTCGATCTCGGTCGCCATGTTCTCGCGCGTACGCTGCAGCATCGCCGTCGTCTGTTCGTAGCGGTGCAACGCGCGTTCCAGTTCGACGGTGCGCAAGCGCACGAGCCGCTCGAGCGTATCGGTCATCCCGCGCAGGAAGGTTGTGCGCGCATCGAATCGGCTCAGCAACAGCGTGACGACCAGGGTCGCCGTCGTAAACAGCGTGACCGTCGTCGCGAGCCACGGCGTGTCGACGCCGTTCGCGGCCCCGCACCGCGCGTCCGGCGCGAAATGCGCGGCCGCCATCGCCGTGTAATGCATACCGGTAATGCCGATGCCCATGACGAAGGCCGCGCCGATCCGCTGAGCGGTCGCATGGCGCGCCTGCTGCGCGCGCAGCGCCTGTGCGATCCACAACGCGGCAGTCGACGCGATCACCGCAATGCCGATCGACGCGGCGAACAGCGCGGCATCGTAGCGAATGCCGGGCTGCATGCGCATCGCGGCCATCCCCGCGTAATGCATGCCGGCGATCCCGCCGCCCATCAGCGCGCCACCCACGAGCAGCCGCCGCCAGCCGAGCCGCGCGCGCGTGACGACCGTCAGTGCGAAGTACGACACGAGCACGGCAATCGCCAGCGACGCGCCTGTATCCGGCAATGCGTAGCCGAGCGGAATCGGCAGCGAAAACGCGAGCATGCCGACGAAATGCATCGACCAGATGCCGGTACCCATCGCCACCGCGCCGCCGCCCAGCCACGCACGCTTGAGTTTCAGGTTGTCGAGCAGCGAAATGAAGGCGGCCAGATCGAGCGTCGTATAGGAGGCCAGCGTCGCGATCGCGAGCGACAGCAGGACGAGCGGGAGATTGTAGGTGCCGTACATGATCGAGCGCCCGAATCGAGGTGAGTGCGTTGCCGCGGCGCGCAATCGCGCACCGCGGCCATCAGGCCGCGCGTCCGGGCTCAGGCCGGCGGCGCGCCCGCATTCGGTGCGCTCGACGCAGCCTTCGCCGCAGCCTGGCCGGCCAGCACGAGGATGTCGAACGACGTCCCCTCGCGCGTCTCGAAGCGGCGCACGAGTTCGATCTGGTGCGCCGACATCACGCTGCCCTTGGTCATCAGCAGTACGCCGCGATGCGTGCGCAGATCGTCGGCGAGCTGCATCCCTTCGCGCAACTGCGCGGACTTGATCTCCGCGACGGACGCCGCGATGCCGAGACTCGCCGGGTCCTGCATCAGTTCGATCAGGCCGTCGACGATCTTCGGGTCGTAACGCACGCCGCCCTGCGAGCGCATCGCGTCGAGCGCCTGCTCGACCGCATGCGGCACGCCGATGTCGCCGTTGCGCAGCCCTTCGAAATCGCGCGCGACCGCCAGGATTCGCGAGCCGAGCGGGATCGAGTCGCCCGCCAGGCCGTCGGGCGTGCCGCGTCCGTTGAAACGCTCGTACTGGTGCAGCACGATCGATGCGACCTTGTGCAGTTGCGCGACCGGCGTCAGCACCATCTGCGCGCGCAGCGGATGCTGCAGGAACAGGCCGTGTTCCTCCGCCGTCATCTTCGTGAGCGGCTTGTGCAGCAATTCGTCCGGCAGCGACAACTTGCCGATGCCGTGCAGCAGCCCCGCGAAATAGACATCCTGCGCATGCAGCTCGCTCATTCCGGAGGCCAGCGCGAGCCGCCGCGCAATCTCGCCGACCCGCATCGCATGCCCACTGGCGGACCCGCAGCGCAACTCGATCATGCTCGCGCAAACCTGGACCATCGCGGTGAAACTGCTTTTCAGGTCGCGTTGCGCGGCTTCGAGGAACATCACGGTCTGGCCGAGTTCCTCCGTGCGCGCCCGAACCTGCGTTTCGAGTTCCGTGTTGAAACGGCGCAGCGTTTCGTTCTGCGCTTCCGTCAGCGCGGCCAACCGGCCCGCTTCACGCCGCAGGCGCCGCTGCTCCAGCGCCTGTTCGATGGTCAGCAGCAGGTCGTGATCGTCCCACGGCTTGTTCAGGTAGCGATAGACGCCGCCGTCGTTGACGGCCTGCACGACCGACGCGATTTCCGCATAGCCGGTCAGCAGGATGCGCATCGTGTCCGGATAGAGCGACCGTGCGCGAGCCAGGAACTCCGCGCCGCTCATGCCCGGCATCCGCATGTCGGACACGATCAGGTCGACTTCCGTCGACGCCAGGACCTCGAGCGCCGCCTCGCCGCTTTCCGCGGTCAGGATCTCGTAGCCGGCGGGCCGGAACACGCGCCTGAGCGCCGACAGCACGCTCGGCTCGTCGTCGACCAGCAGGATCGACGGTACGCCACCCGCATCGTCGGATGTCGCTGCCGCCCCGGTCGTTTCAGGCGATACCGCATTCAGTCCGTTTGTTGCAGATGTGGTCATGATGGCCTCGGATCATGAATTTATATTCTCTCTGCATCATCGGCATGCGCCGCGTATTCCGTATCCGGGAAAACGCTGATGCGCTCGCCCGGATCGCACCGCGGATGCGATCTACACCGTCGCCGCACCCGGTGCGCGCACGTAGTAGATGTCCCACTCCGCTTCGTCGGCCTGCACGAAGCCGTGCCGGGCATAGAAGCGGTTCGAATCGCTGCCGCGCAGCGCGCCGACGCGAACAGGCATGCGCTGCGCATCTGCATCGGCAAACACCTGGTGCAGCACGGCTGCGCCGATCCCCTTCCCCTGATGCTCGGGCACGATGTACAGATGGTCGAGCAACCAGTGATCTTCCTGCGGCCGAACCACGAAGAAGCCCGCGTTCACGCCATCGACTTCGATCAAGCGGCATAGCACCGGGTCGAACGACGCGAGAAACCGGTCGCGCGCGCGCTGCGGATCGAAGCGGCCGATGCGCTCGAGGCTGTCGCGCATCGCGGCGATGCGAATCGCAACCAGCGCTTCGGCATCGGATCGAGTGGCGGGGGAAAAGGTCAGGTTCATGGGCAGGTTGTGCACTTGCGGATAAACGCCCGGCATCCCGGCGCGGGCGTCGAAACTCAGCCGCGACGCCGGCCGGCGGGCGGCACGAATAACGCGCGTCAGGGCGTCTCGATGCCTTCTGCCCGCGTCGCCAGGAATCGCAGGTACTTGCCGTCCTCGTCCTCGAACAGTTCGGGCCCGCCACCCATGTACGCGCGCATCAGTTCGTCGGCCGCGCGGTCGAGATCGCCCAGTTCGAACTGGCACTGACCGAGCCGCAGGTGCAGGAACGGGTTGCCGATCGCGTTCGGAAAATGCATCGACTGGGCGAGATTGTCGCGTCCGGCTGCGTAATCCTCTTGATGGAAATTCACGTCGCCGATGGCGGCCATCAGCCAGGTTCCGGCTTCCCAATTGGTCTTGGGTTCGGGAAGCAGGTCAAATCCTGCCCAGAATTTCGCCAGCGCGCCTTCGTAGTCGCCGTCTTCCATCAATGCATCGCCCGCGTCGCTCAGCGCGCCGATCCGTTCGTACAGCGCGTTGTCCAGTTCTGCCATGTCGAGTCCCTGTTCCGGAGTTGATATCGGCCCGGTGTGGCCGGTGGTTGCGATGCAATCGCGGTGATTGTGTGCGGTTTTGCTGCCCGGGTCGGTCATCCGGACGGCATTCATCCAGCATACTCGAGCTGTATGACGCGTGCGCCTCGACTTTCAGCGCACCTTCGTATGCGCGGGCACACCGCGTGTCGCATTACACTATCTGCCGCAACGCTACGCGTCCCGACAATCCGTGTTGCCGGGCCTGCTGCTTTCCGTAATCTGGGCCGTGCTCGCCCGCAAATTTTCGTTTGACTACCGATCCATGCTCCGCTTCGACAATCTCGGCAAGCGCTACGACAAGCGCGTCATCTTCCAGGGACTCAACTACGCATCCGGTGCCGGATGCGTGGCGCTATACGACGAAACCGGCAGTGGCAAATCGACGTTGCTCGCGATTCTCGCCGGCACGCTCGACGCGGACGAAGGCGAGGTGTGGATCGGCGGCCATTCGCTGCGCACCGCGCCGCACGATGCGAAATCCGCGCTCGCGTACGTGCCCGACGATTGCCTGGCGTATCCGCTCCAGACCGGTCGCGAGTTTCTGGATCTCGTGGCGGACGCCAGGCATACCGTCGTCGACACCCGTACGCTCGAGCTGGCCGATCGATTCGGGCTTGCACCGCATCTGGAGAAGCGCTTCGAACAGATGTCGTTCGGCACGCGCAAGAAACTGTTCCTGACGGCCACAGCGCTCGGCGCGCCCGCCGTCGTGATCGCCGACGAACCGGACAGCGGGCTCGATGCCGCGTCGCGTGCAGTGCTGATCGATCTGTTCAAGACGTTGGCTGCAGACCGTGTCGTCATCTTTTCGAGTCACGATCCGGCGCTGGCGCGCGCCTGCGACGCAAGGATCACCACTTTTGCGGACCTTGGATTCGCTGGATAGACGGTGTCGTTGCCGGCGCAGTCACTGAAAGGCCGGTGTCGCTGGGGGATGGAGGAAGGAAACGCACCGGTGCGATTCGCGCGGCAGGTGCGGTATGGGCGGCCAGCAAGGCCCCCGAGTCTATTGCGGGTTCGTGCGGACAATCACGACTGCGCCTCACGGCAGGAAAGCGGCCGACCCAAGCCATTCGGCAACCGGAGAAGCTTCTGCAATCGTCACGCCAACGATGCAGCAGCCACCCACTCCAACGGCATCATTCACGTTGACCGTTGATCTGCGCACCAACAATCGATCACTGCCTTTTCCCGGAAGGAAGTGCGAAACGGACCATCCTGCTTCGCACTTCCGTGACCTTCCCGATGCGCATGTCCGGCGTGCCGGGTCCCGATCAGCCGACTATCCAACACTCTGGCCGGCTATCGTTCGACCCGTGCACACGCCCGGGCATGCTCACCGTCAGGCCTTCAACGCCCCGAACACCTCATCCAGCATCTTCTTCGCGTCGCCGAACAGCATCCGGTTGTTGTCCTTGTAGAACAGCGGATTGTCGACGCCCGCATAGCCGGACGCCATGCTGCGCTTCATCACGATCGAGGTCTTCGCCTTCCACACCTCGAGCACCGGCATGCCGGCGATCGGGCTGCCCGGATCTTCCTGCGCTGCCGGGTTCACGATGTCGTTCGCGCCGATCACCATCGACACGTCGGCTTCGGGGAAGTCGCCGTTGATCTCGTCCATCTCCATCACGATGTCGTAAGGCACCTTCGCCTCGGCGAGCAGCACGTTCATGTGCCCCGGCATGCGGCCGGCCACCGGGTGGATCGCGAAACGCACGTCGACGCCCTTCTCGCGCAGCACCTTCGTGAGTTCATGCACGGTGTGCTGCGCTTGCGCCACGGCCATCCCGTACCCCGGCACGATGATCACGCTCTTCGCATCGCGCAGCAGCTCGGCCGTCTCCAGCGCGCTCACCGCCACCACTTCGCCGGCCGGCTGTGCACTGCCGCCCGCCGCCGCCGGCGTCCCGCTGCCGGTGCCGAACCCGCCGGCAATCACGCTGATGAAGTTGCGGTTCATCGCGCGGCACATGATGTACGACAGGATCGCACCCGACGAGCCCACCAGTGCGCCGATCACGATCAGCAGGTCGTTGCCGAGCATGAAGCCCGTGGCCGCCGCTGCCCATCCCGAGTAGCTGTTGAGCATCGACACCACGACGGGCATGTCCGCGCCGCCGATTGCCATCACCATGTGCACGCCGAACAGCAGCGACACGACCGTCATCACGATCAGCGGCATCATGCCGTCCTGGATCGTCTCCGCATGCAGGAACGCGCGGCCGAACACGATCACCACCACCAGCGCGGCCAGGTTCAGCCAGTGCCGTGCCGGCAACAGCAGCGGCTTGCCGCCGATCTTGCCCGAGAGCTTGCCGAACGCGATCACCGAGCCCGCGAAGGTCACCACACCGATCAGGATACCGACGTAAATTTCCACTTCGTGGATCGCATGCTCGGCACCCGTGAACTGCACCGACGTATCGATGTAGCTCGCGAAGCCCACCAGGCACGCGGCCAGGCCGACCAGGCTGTGCATCAGCGCAACCAGCTCGGGCATCTGCGTCATCTGCACTTTCTTCGCGGCGTAGAGGCCGACCGCGCCGCCGACGACCAGTGCCGCCACGATGTACGGAATGCCCTCGACCGACACGCGCGGGCCGAGCACCGTGGCGAGCACGGCGATCAGCATGCCGATCATGCCGAGCAGGTTGCCGCGCCGGGCGGTCTCCGGGTTGGCCAGCCCGCCAAGGCTGAGGATGAAGAGAATCGCCGCGCCGATATAGGAGACGGTAGTCAGATTGGAAGTCATTGTGGTCGTCTCCTTACTTGCGGAACATCGCCAGCATGCGGCGCGTCACCGCGAAGCCGCCGAACATGTTGACGGCCGTGAGCGTCAGCGCGCCCACCGCCAGGCCCAGGATCAGCCCCGAAGGACGGCCCTCGGCCGCGGCCTCGCCCAACGGCGGCGCGACCTGCACCAGCGCGCCGATCGCGATGATCGACGAGATCGCGTTGGTCACGCTCATCAGCGGCGTATGCAGCGACGGCGTGACGTTCCAGATCACCATGTAGCCGATGAAGCAAGCGAGCACGAACACCGTGAAGTGCGCCAGGAACGTGGCCGGCGCGAACTGGCCGACCAGCAGGAACGCGAGTGCGCCGACGGCGAACACGATCGCGAGCGACTTGGCCGACATCGGCGCGCCGCTGCCGTGGCCGTGGCCCTTCGACGCGGCGGCTGCGACCGGCGCCGCCGCGGGCTTCGCTGCGACGACCGGCTGCTGGATCGGCGGCGGCGGCCACGTGACGTTGCCTTCCTTGATGACCGTGAGGCCACGGATCGCGTCGTCGTTGAAGTCGACGTCGATCGTGCCGTCCTTGGTCTTGCACAGCTCCTCGACCACGCGCAGCAGGTTGGTCGCATACAGCGTCGACGACTGCCGCGCCAGGCGCGACGCGAGATCCGTGTAGCCGACGATGGTCACGCCATGACGCACCACCGCCTCGCCCGGCACCGTCAGTTCGCAGTTGCCGCCTTGCTCGCCGGCCATGTCGACGATCACGCTGCCCGGCTTCATCGACTGCACCATCTCGGCCGTGATCAGCTTCGGCGCCGGCTTGCCGGGAATCAGCGCGGTGGTGATGATGATGTCCGCTTCCTTGGCCTGCTGCGCGTACATCGCGCGCTGCGCCTGCTGGAAGCCTTCGCTCATCACCTTCGCGTAGCCGCCGCCGCCCGAGCCTTCTTCCTCGTAGTCGACCTTGACGAATTCGCCGCCCAGCGACTTGACCTGGTCGGCCACTTCCGCGCGCGTGTCGTTGGCGCGCACGATCGCGCCGAGGCCTGCGGCCGTGCCGATCGCCGCGAGGCCGGCCACGCCGGCGCCAGCGATGAACACCTTGGCCGGCGGCACCTTGCCCGCGGCCGTGATCTGCCCGTTGAAGTAGCGGCCGAACGCATGGGCCGCCTCGATGACGGCGCGGTAGCCGCTCACGCCGGCCATCGACGTGAGGGCATCCATCTTCTGCGCGCGCGACAGCGTGCGCGGCAGCGAATCGATCGCCAGCACCGTGGCCCGCTTCGCGGCCAGCTGCTGCATCAGTTCAGGATTCTGGGCCGGCCAGACGAAGCCGATCAGCGTGCCGCCCTCGCGCATCAGCGCGACTTCTTCGCTGCTCGGCGGACGCACCTTGAGGACGATATCGCTGCGGCCCCATAGATCGGCGGCCGTCGGCACGACTTCGGCGCCGGCCGTGCGGTAGTCGTCATCGCTGAAGTTCGCGCCGGTGCCGGCGCCGCTTTGCACGGCCACCGAAAACCCGAGCTTGATCAGCTTTTCGACGACGTCGGGAACGGTCGCTACGCGCCGCTCCTCGTGGGCCGTCTCCAGAGGGACCCCAATCTGTAATGTCATATCCTGAACTGTCAGTAGTGGCCGTCGCGAGGAGTTACGGCCTGCGTTTCAAGTCACCCAACTCAATCCATCCGTGTACGACTTTGCTTCGCGCGCAGCTTGGCACTGCCGCGCGGATTGCACAAACGGTCCATCCTCTAATTGATCGGCTTGTCAGAGCAAACCGGTCATGCTCTTGCCTGATTATCCTGACGAATATCCGGCGTCTGTTCCGATCGGATTAGACCTGCGAAGCATATCCCGTGCCAGCGTATTGCCAAAATTTATATTTTGAATCGACGCGTATTCAATCCATGAATTCCCTGTCTGGACACGATGGGCCGGCAGCCTCCCGTTCTTTCACCGAAGCCGCGCCGCGCGCCGTCTGGCCCCGTGCCAGCCGTCGCTCCATCTTCACGATCTCGAGCTCGACCTGGCTTCGTCCATGCGAAAAACGACCGTGCCCGACGACCTCGAACCCCTGTCGCTCATAGAAAGGCCGGGCGTTCGTCGTGGCCTCGAGATACGCGCGCACGTGGCCGCCGTTCGCGATCTCCGAGACGGCATGTTCGAGCAGCCTGGCGCCGACACCGCTCCCCGCCGCATTGCCACGGACGAACAGCTTGGTGACCTCGTCGCCCGCGGTCTCGACGAAGCCGCATATTCCGCCGTCGTCGGCAACCCAGATCGCGCCATCCGTTACGGCGGCCAGGTACATCGACGGATCCCGCCCGTCCAGCCAGCCCTCGATCTGTTGCTGCGTGTAATGGCCGGCGCAAAGATTGACGACCGAGTCGCGGTGTACCGCGTAGATGTCCCCGACGTCTTTTGCGACGGCGGCCCGAATCACCGGGGAATTCATTCGATTGGCTCCCTGAGGCATGTAGTTCGAGTCTTGCAAGACAGCTGATTTTTCAAGGCCATGACAGCGTGACCTGACAGCGGAATCGGTTTCATCGCGCATCCTCCGCGCGCCGGCACGATGCGATTTGTCGCGCCGCGACGACACACGCGGCGTCGCAGAGATCTTTCGCGCAACCGAGTTTAAACGAGGATGTGGGGTATTCCTGTTTAACCCCGCAACTGTCATCCGGGCTCGGCGTCGATACGGGCATGTACGCCGCGCTAGATCAGCTCGGCCACGTGCACGATGACGAGCGCGGCCGGAACGAGCACCGCCTGCGCACACAACGTGCCGAGCACGCGCGCACCCGCGAGTGTCGTGATGGCGCGTCGAAAACTGTTCTCCGATATCCGACCTTCGATGACGTCGTCGGTCATGACGGAAACCTGCGGGTCGATGACGACCGCCAGCACGACGGTCGCGAAACCGTTGATGACGGACGACAAGTTCGCGCATGTCACTCTCAGGTCGGGCTTCAGATAGCCCGCATACAGCGACGCGAACACGCCGACCGTCCAGATCGCCATGGCAGCCACGTTCAACGCGATGACGCCCCACGACACGCCGGTGTTCGCGGTCAGTTGCGTGACGTTCTGGCTCGAAGGCAGCCGTGCGCCGACGCGGAGAAAGTTGATACCCGCACGACTGCACGCGTGCAGCAGCAGGCGGGGAATCGAGCGGTTCGCCTGAAAGTGTTCAACGGCGCGACTGAAGTAACGCTGGAACGTCGGGATCAGGAATGTCCCGACGATGGTCGCCACGGTGGCGGACAGCAGGAACCACCGGAAGTCGGTCAGCAACCCGCTCCCCATCCGGTGCGCGATGTCCATTTCAACGCGTTTCGCGATGAACGGCCCCTGAAAGGAATTGGCCGTTCGGGACACGAGCGCGATGATCCCAAACAACGAAAACGACAACGCGATGCGACGCGTGCGCACGCCGGCGATCCGCACGGCATAAGCCAGTGTCGCGATCACATGGATGACGAAGGTGAGCCCGCAGATGATCCAAAGCTGACTGTCCATGCTGGTGCCGCGTGAGTGACGGGTGCCCGAGTGTACCCGAGCGTGGCCCGCGCCCGGCGCATCGGCCTGGCAAGGCCGCGTTCGCAGGAGAAACGGTTTGTCGATGAGCGTCAGGCTCTGTCGTGCGGCGCCAATCCGCGGGCTTCATTCAGCATCCATCTCGCGAAGGCCTGCAACGGCCCCTCGGCCAGTTCGATGGGTTCGGGCAGGACGAGGCAGAAGTTTTTCGTCACCGCCTTGCCGGCCGGCCACGGGGCGACCAACCGGCCCTGCTCGAGCTCCGCGTCGATGTACAGGCGCGGCACCAGCGCGACACCCAGGCCGGCCAGCGCCGCTTCGATCAGCATCGAATGGAGATCGTAGCGCGCGCCCACCGCCGAATTGGTCAGCACGATGCCGGACTCCTGCGCATAAGCCTGCCATGCGTCCGGGTTCTGTCGCCGGTGAAGTCGCGGCAGCGCATCCAGCGACGGATTCGCCCCGGCGCCCGCGAGCAGCGCCGAACTGCAGACGGGCACCAGCACCTCCTCCAGCAGCGGATGCAGATGCATCCCCGCCCATGCCGGGTGCTCGAAATGAATGGCTGCGTCGAAACCGCTCCCGGCCAGCAGGAACGGCTCCATCCGCTCGGCGATATGCACCGTGATGTTCGGATGCCGGTCCTGAAAGTGTTTCAGCCGGGGGATCAGCCAGCGGGTGGCAAAGGTTGGAATGGCGGCGATATCGATGCTTGCGCCTTCGATCGGCTGCCCCATCAGGTACAGGCTGTCCCGTTCGAGCCGATCCAGAATCTCGCGAACCTGCACCGCGTATCGCGCACCGTTCGGCGCAAGCCGCACCCGATTGCCGATCCGCTCGAACAGCGTGACGCCCAGGAACGCCTCCAGCCGGCCGATCTGACGGCTGACGGCGCCCTCCGTCCGCGCCAGTTCCTCGGCGGCGCGGGCAAAGCTGCCGTGCCGGGCCGCGGCTTCAAACGCCTGGAGCGCGGAATTGCTTGGGATCTTGCGGGACATGGGTGTCTCGTTGGTCGGAGTGTGATCGCCATCAGCTTGAGAAAATGTCACTGAAGGCTGACTTTATTTCGTTTTATCGCGCGAAATGGCGAGCTTAGCATTACGTTACTGCACTGAACATCGCAATTCCCGGATGGATGTGCATTCTGCCCAAAGGACAATCCAATGATCTACACCGTGGAATGCAGCTTCGCCGACCTCGACAGCGAAGCCGAATGGAACGACTTCTACAGCCTTGAAAAGCTGCCCGCCCTGATCTCGGTGACGGGGTTTCACACGTCGCAGCGATTCAAGGCGATCACGGGCGGTTGCCCTGTCTATCTGGCGATCCACACGATCGACGGCCTCGATGTCCTGACCGGCGACGAATATCGCCGGAAAGGCGGCGGCAATTTCGCGAAGTGGCAACAACACATCACCGACTGGCATCGGAATCTCTACAGCGATATCGGCTTTGCGCCGGCGGTAAAGGAAGGTGAACACCTCGCCCTGAGTGCCGGCGGCCCTGATTCGCTGATTCGGTTGGGCCTCGAATCGCTGGCCATGCAGGCCGTCGCGCTGGAGAGGTTTCCGGAGCGCCGCTGGCTCGCCGTCGTGCCGCGGAACAGCGCGCGGCTGGTCGAGACGCTCCCGGAAGGCATTGACCTGTACGTGCCGATGACCGAGCAACTGACAAGCACACGCTCCCTTTCGGCTACACAGGAGTAGACCGCGATGCCGAACGTCACTTTCTCGATCGACGCGACGCGGATGCCGGCTGATGAAAGCCTTGCCGGGCTGTCGCGCGATTGCGTCGAGCTCTGTACGCATGTGCTCGAGGCCGAGCTCAAGAACGTCCACGTCATTTTTCTGGCGGTTCGGCATGGGCATGGTCATCCCGTCTTCGCGGACATCCGGTATCGCGCCGGAACGCCTCGCACACCGGCGGTCATGGAGCGGTTCATGGAAGCGCTGGATCAGGCAATCGCTCGCCGCACGGGCCTGACGGCGCGCATTCGGTGTTTTGGTTACACCGCGTCGAACATTCACGCTCGCAACTAGCCGCTTCGGAGAAACACGATGTCCACTGTTACCTTTCCTGTTCAGCACGTCGGGGATGTCACGATTACCGCCATCAGCGACGGATATCTCACTGCCAGTCTCGACTTCCTGTCGAATATCGATTCGGATGACGCATCAAAAATTCAGCGGGATGCCGGGCAGAACGAGCCGGCGGCGGTGCATATCAATTGCTACGTCGTACGCGGAGCCGGCCGCACCGTGCTCATTGACGGCGGGGCTGGCGGGTTCAAACAATGGGGTGGCCAACTCCGGACGAACCTGGTGCTGGCAGGTATCGAACCCGCTGCGATCGACACCATCCTGCTGACCCATGCGCATCCCGATCACGTTGGAGGGTTGGTCGATGGTGCAGGACAGGTCGCGTTTCCGAATGCGGAACTGGTTGTGCATCAGCGAGAGGTCAGGTTCTGGCAGGACGACGGAAATCTCGGTCGTGCCAGCGAGCGGGCTCGCGGCAACTTTGCGAAGGCGCGTCAGGTGTTCGATGCCTATGGCGATCGGCTTCGCATGTTCGGAGACGCAGACGGACCCGTGCTCCCCGGTATCAGCGCGCTGCCGCTGCCGGGACACACCGATGGACATACCGGGTATGTCATTGAATCCCGCGATCGAGGCCTGCTTGTGTGGGGGGACGTGGTGGATTTCCCGCATATCCAGATTCAGCGGCCGGACGTGTCGATTGCATTCGATCACGACGCGTCGCTGGCAGTTGCTACGCGGTCACGCCTGCTCGATCAGGTCAGCTCCGACGGGCTGTTGATCGCCGGCATGCATCTGGGGGAACTCGGGTTCGCACGCATCAAGCGGACGAGCGGCGGGTACGGGTTGCATTACGAGAGCGACAGCTGAAGCCGCACGTGTACGGCCATGCAATGCCACCGCCCAACACCGGGATGCATGAGTCGTTCGATTAATCTGATTGGCGTTTTTTGAGGGTTATACGACCTTTGCGCCATACGCTTCGCGTTCCATACTTCGCGTGGAAGATCGAGTTGAGAAACGTAAAGACGCGATTGCGTTTTGAGTTTTCGGCCCGATCAATCACGACGTAGAAAGGAGCAGAAGATGAGGCTTAAAAACAAGTCAGCGTTAATCACAGGTGGTACCAGCGGCATCGGTCTTGCCACCGCGAAGCGGTTCATTGCGGAAGGCGCCCGCGTAGCCGTGACCGGTCGCGACGATGCCGTATTCGAGCGCGTGAAGGCCGAGCTCGGCGAGCATGCGCTAGTTCTCCGGGGCGACGTCCGTTCGATCACGGACATGCGAGCGATTGCCGCCGAGGTCAAGGAGAGGTTCGGCGGTCTGGATATCGTGTTCGCGAACGCCGGCTGGGCGTTCCCGTCCGCCATCAACGACATCGACGACGCACTCTATGACGAGATCATGGACATCAACGTCAAGGGCGTGGTGTTCACGCTGCAGGCGGTGCTGCCGGACTTGCGAGAAGGCGCCTCGTTCATTCTCAATACCTCGTTCGTCGCGCAGACCGGCAAGCATGGCATCTCGTTGACTGCAGCCGCGAAGGCCGCCGTACGATCGCTTGCCCGCAGTTGGTCGTACGAGTTTCTCGACCGGAAAATCCGCGTCAACGCGATCGCCCCCGGCGCGATCGACACGCCGCTGCTCACCAGGTGGGGCATGCCCGACGAATGGGTTCGCGACCGCAAGGCCGAGTTCGCCGAAGCCATTCCGGTGGGCCGCATGGGCAAGGCCGAGGACATCGCCAACGCCGCGGTCTATCTCGCCAGCGACGAATCCTCGTACGTCATCGGCACCGAACTGGTCGTCGATGGCGGCGCCTCGCAGCTTTAAGCCAGCGGCACCCGAACCCAGAGCCCGTATGTCATCGCGGCTCATCCACCCATCTGATCCCACGTCCGCCACGCCTTGAGTCGCGGCGGTTATTCCATCCGGCCCAGCCTGGTTGCGCTCGCAGCGGGGCCGGCGTGCAAGGAGAATTGATCTTGACCGACAGTAGCGAAAACAACTCTTCAGGACAGCCACTCACCAGAGCCGGTCGTTCGCGCCGCGATGTGCTCAAGTTTGGCAGCATCGCCACGCTCGGCGCCGTCCTCGGTGGCGGAGCCCTGCTTGGGCAGGCCACGCCTGCGCTTGCCCAGCCAGGCAGCGACGGAGCACTTGCCCCGAACGACCCGCTCAATATCCTGATCGTCAATTACGACGGCGGGACGCTGCTCGACTTCGCCGGCCCCAGCGAGATCTTCCATCGGCTACCGAATACGAACGTTCGCTACGCGAGCCTCAACGGTGGCAACGTGACGCTCGAATTCGGCGTCGTGTACGGCAAGACCGAGCGGCTGGCCGATATCGACAAGACAGACGTGCTCCTGGTCCCCGGCGGGTCCGATCTGTCCGCGCCGATGCAACCCGCGTATCAAGCGCAGATCCGGCGCCTGGCAGAGAGCGCGAAGCACGTGACGTCGGTCTGCAACGGATCGCTCGTGCTCGCCGCAACGGGCGTTCTCAAGGGCAAGCGAAGCGCCTGCCATTGGGCCTTCGTCAACAAGCTGGCCGAATATGGCGCCATTCCCGTGCCCGATCGCTTCGTCGAAGACGACAACGGCCGGTTCATGAGCGGCGGCGGCGTGACGGCGGGCATCGACTTCGCGCTGCGCGTGGCGGCGAAACTGCGCGGTCGGGAAGCCGCCGAATTCACGCAGCTCGTGATCGAATATGATCCCGCGCCGCCGTTCCACTCGGGCCATCCGAGAAATGCGCGGCCGGAAGTCGTCGCGATGGTCGACAAGGAACTGCCTGGTGCATCGAGGGGGCTCGCGCGCATACCAGGCGTTCGCTGAAACGCTGGCAGGCAATGTGACCCGCCCATCTACAGACTGCAAGGAATACCGCAACCGACATTGCCGGCCTCATCCTTCTATTTTCGTAGTCCTCTCCATTCAAGCCATGCTCGGACATCACTCGATGCAAAAGACTCGTATTTTCACAGCTGCTCTTGCAGCCTGCGCCACCTTTTTCGCGTTTGCAGCGCCGGCCACTGCCGCCAGTTCGCAACGCCCGCCCGAAGCGGCCATCAAGGCCGAGAATGCACGATGGGCGGATGCCTTTGCGCGAGGGGATTACGAGGCGATCGGCCGCCTCTACACCCACGACGGCACGCTCTTGCCGCCCGGAGGCGACAAGATAACGGGGAGCAGCGCGATCGTCGGGTACTTCACCAACGGGTATGCTGGATCGAAGCCCGCCACCGTATCGTTCAGCAACTACGAGTTCTACGGTAACGACCGGATCGTGACGGAGGTATCGGATGCGGAAATCCATGACCACGATGGCAAGCTCAAATACCGCGGCAAGCAGATTCTCATCTTTCTGAAAGAGGGCGGCGCATGGAAGTTGCATCGCGACATGTGGAACGATTACGGTCCGCTGACGACGGATGGCCATTGAGCATCTGGCGAAACGAATAGTGACCTGCCCACCGCGTCGCTAGTCCGTTAGAAGGACGCTGGCCCGGCAGCGCGCTGATCGGCCGGCGGTCGCTCAGCGCGCGCCGTTCGATCGGCTCTCGCGTCGAATCGCTTGCGGTGGATGCCCGTGCAGTTTGATGAAGGCCCGCCGCATCCGTTCCGGGTCGGTGAACCCGACCGCCAGCGCAATCTGTTCGATCGGTTCGCTGCCGCCCTGCAGGCGCAGCCGCGCCGCTTCGACGCGCAAGCGCTCGACCGCCTTGGCAGGTGTTTCACCGGTTTCCCGGCGAAATGCGCGCCCGAACTGTCGCAGGCTCAAACTTGCGGCTTCGGCGAGCCGTTCGACCGGCAACGCTTCGGCCAGATGTTCCCTCGCAAAATTCAGCGCGATGCGGATGCGATCCGATTCCGGCTCCATCTGCGACATGGCCGAGAATTGGGACTGACCGCCAGGCCGACGATACGGAACAACCAGGAGCCGGGAGACAGTGCGTGCCACCTCCGCGCCCATATCTCTTTCAATCATGCCGAGCGCCAGGTCGATTCCGGACGCGATGCCCGCCGACGTCCAGATGCGGCCCTCCTCGATATAGATACTGTCGCCCTCGACCCGGGTGCGCGGGAAGCGCGACTGCAATTGCGCTGCGTATCGCCAGTGTGTCGTCGCTCTCAAACCGTCCAGCAAGCCGGTTTCTGCAAGCAGAAACGCCCCCGTACACACGCTGGCCACCCGCGCGGCCCGCGCGCCCAGCTTCCTGGCGGCGGCGATGTTCTCCGGTGTCTGCATCGGGTCGACATCGCCGCCCACGAACACGACGGTGTCGAACGTGCGCCTTCCGATCAGCTTCGTTTCGATCGACAGGCCCGTATTGCCCGTAACCGGGCCGCCCGACTGCGAGACGACATGGAGATCATAGGGTGTGTGGCCCGCCGCCGTGGCGACCTGGTTGAAGGCCGACAGCGGCCCGCCCAGATCGAGCGCATCGTAGCCACGACAAACGAAGAATCCGATTCGATGCATGACGAAGTCGTTGACTGAAAACCCCGGAAAGTCGCATTTTATCGAGAACCCTCAAATAGCGCCATTCAGCCTGAAATGAGGGAAAAACGTCGTTGACGTCGTGATCGATTGTCCGTATATCCGCTTGGACTCGAAGTCGGCAGAGCAACTTTTTCAGCAGCATCTGCGCCCTCCCTGCCGAGGAATCGAATCATGCGCTACGCTGCGAGCGACACCACCCCGTTCCCCCCGCAACTTTCTCTCTGAGTTGCTCCAAACATGCACGATAAAGAATTGAAGGTGACCTCGCTGCCACATCGGTTTCTCGAAGCATCACTGGCTTTGCTCAATTCGGCGTTCGAGCAAGACCCTACGCTCGGCTGGTGCCTGTTCGCCGGAAGCCCGGGATTCGACGAGCGGCGGGCAAACTATCTCGAGTGCTACCTGAAGTATCACTACGATGCCCGCATGCCGGCATTGGGCGCGTGGCGCAATAACGACCTTGTTGCGGTCAGCTACTTCGCACCAGCCTCCAGCAGCGAATCGCCCCGCATGCTTGCGGAGCTGGGGCGCGGTATCGCGATCGGTTGCGGCGCATCATCATTGAGCAGGATCGATTTGCTTCGCGACACTCCGCCCGCGAATTCACCGGACACGGATTGCAGCCGGATCGAATTCATCGGTGTCTCCCCGGTTCGGCAAGGCGAAGGAATCGGATCGGTGCTTCTCGGTGCGACGTTGTCACATCTTCGGGACATCGATCCGTCGGCGAAAATATCGCTGGAAACGGCTGAGCCGCGCAATATCCCGTTCTATGCGCGCCACGGGTTTTCCGTCAAGGAGCGGATGGAATATGCCGGACTGACGCAATACAGATTGCAGACCATCTAACCGCTGACATCGGCCCGGCCTGAATCGGCGTCACTCCCACCCTACTCCGCATTCACCTTTCGCCACTGCATCGGCGACATCTCGTACCGTCCGCGAAACGCCCGACTGAACGCCGCTTCCGACGTATATCCGACACGACCGGCAATATCCGAAATCGGCGCGCGGCTGTACCGCAACAACTCCGCCGCCCGATCGAGGCGCCAGGTCGTGAGATAGCTCAACGGTGCCTGCCCCACGACACGCTGGAACCGGTCCGCGAAAGCCGACCGCGACAGATTCGACAACTCGGCGAGATCACTCACGCTCCACGCGCGTCCGGGATCGGCATGAATCGCTGACATCGCCGGGTTGATCCGGCCATCGATCGCACCGGACAGCCACCCGTGCCCTGCCGCGCCCTCCGTCGCCCAGGTGCGCAGCAACTGGACGAAGATGACATCCAGCAATCGGGAGATCATCGCGGCGGCGCCCGCGCGCGGGCTCAACGCCTCGTCGAGGATGAAATGGCAGCTCAGTTCCAGCCACTCGAACGGCCGTTCCCGCAACCCTTTCAGCACCAGCACCGGCGGCAGCACGGACAGCAACCGTTGCGACAGCCGGTCAGCCCTCTCCTTCAATCAATTGCCTGCGCCGAGACCATCCAGCAACGTCTGCGTCACGCCGACCCATTCACCGGCTCCGCCATTGCTGCTGTTGTATTCGACCGCGGGGTTCTGCCCGCCCCAGATCACGAACCCGCTCGCCGTCGTGCCCCTGATGTCGTTCAGCAGGTATTGCCACTGGCTGCCCGGCACGAGCACGGTGTTCCGGTCGTAGTACTGCGGCCACAGATACGGGAACACCGGATGCGTTCCCGTGCTGCTCAACGCATCCGCCTGTGCGGCCGATGCGATGTTGCGATTGAGCTGCGTCGCCCAGTCCACGCCCGTCCACGAATCGGTCCCGTTCGCGCGAATGTATGCGCTCGGGAAATGCGCGGTACGCCCGCCATCGAGGTCCATCAGTTCGGCCACGCCCCGATACGCGGCATTCGGATCGGTGCTGCTGATGTGCGCGGTGTTGACGAGCCCGTACCAGCCGAGCACACGATTGGGCCGCACTTCGCGCGCCCATGCCTGCAGCTGCTTGAGTATGGCCAGGTGATTCGCGACCGTCGCGCTGCTGCCGGTCAGGTACAGCTCCTCGCAATCGAGCACGAGATAGCCCGGCGCGTCGGCGGGCGTCGGATCGTACGTGTTGATCAGGTTGACCCACGCGCTGCGGGACGGCAGCACGGCGCGACCGCTCGCGTCGACCGTGATCGGCTTGCAGTACCGCGCCGGGATGAAATTGATTTTGACGGCGCCGTGGCCGATCGACACGTCCGTATAAGCCGTGTTGTCCAGCACGGTGAACAGTCCGGCGGCCAGCGCCCCGGGTGCGGCAATGCACGCGCCCAGGGCCAGCAGCGCGACGGGAAGACCGATCCGCGCGGCGGCCCGGCGAACGAATCCGATTTTCTTCATGGTCATTACCTCGATCGTTGGATACAGGAAATCCGGCCCGGCATCCGTACCGGGCCGCTCGACGCCGCTCGTCAGAACAGCGTCTCCACGCCGGCATACAGGCCGCTCTGGCCTTGCCCCGGCGGCGGATTGGTGCCCCAGCCGGCGCCGCCCGGCCCGCGCCCGGGGTTCTGCGGATTCACGCCGAAATTCCCCTGCGCGCTGTTGAAGACGTGGGCCGCCATGCTGTAGAGGAAGGTGCGTTTCGACAGGTTGTACATGCAACCCACTCCGAGCATCGTCGTGCGCGCTGCGCCGTCGTGATCGTCGGTCCATCGCCCCGGCCCGACGCGCATCGTGTAGACGGCACCATGCACATGCAGCGCGGGATTGACGTCGTACGAGAGCCCTGCCCACCAGAGGTCGGCGCTATCCGACAGGCCCGCCGGCGTATCCGGCGCCGAATAGTGCGTGTAGGCGGCCTGGACCTGGAACGGGCCGTAGCGGTTGCGGATGCCGACGAACGCTTCACGCGAATAGCGGAACAGGTTGTCTTCCTTGCCCTGCGCGTTGCGAATCTCGTCCCACAGCACGCGCACCTGGAAATCGCCGTTCGTATAGGCGGCCGCGAAGCCGTCCGCCCGCCCGGCCTTGCCGGCATTGTTCGGATCGCCGGAATTGAAATTGACCGAACTGTTGCCGAGGTTCAGCTCCGCCTCGAACGAAAACCCGTGCAGGTCGGGAGACAGGTAGCGAATCCCGTTCGACAGCCGCGACCCGTTGCGATACGCAACGAACGACTGCGCGCCGAAGTTCTCTTCGAGCAGCGGGTCGAATTCCCACACGTAGTTGTTGACCATCGGCCCCTGGCCGAAGCGGATCGTGCCGAGCCGATCGTTCTTCAGCGCCACCCACGCGGCGCGCTGGAACATCAGCCCGGCCACGAGCGAGCCGGTCGGCGTGAACGCCGACTCGAGCAGAAACATCGCGTGATTGCCGTTCCCGAGATCCTCGGTTCCCTTGAAACCCAGGATGTTGACGCCCCAGTCGCTGCCCTCCGCCCATCTCGCGCCCGCGCCGCCGTTCGCCTTCTGCACGTTCGACGTGTACTGCACGTCCCCGCCCAGCCGGCCCCATACGAGCACGCTCGACTGCGCATGCGCGAACGCGGCCCACGACAGCGCCACGCCCAACAGAATCCCACGCTTCATGATTTAGTTATTCGAATTTATGAGAACAGCATGCCCGGGCGCACCCCGTCGCCCGGCGGTCGATACCCCGTTACAGCGCGGCCGCGACCGCGGGCTGGCGCTCCGTGCCGTCCACGCCGCTCGTGCCGTCGGCGCGCCGCTGCGCGTCGCTCAGGCCGAAGAACCAGGTCAGCACGAAGCCGCTCGAATACGCGACCGCCACCGCCGCGCAGTAGGTCGCGACGCTCGCCACGAGCCCCATCGGCCCTGTGACGAGCGGGATCAGCATCAGGTTGGCCGGGCCAATCGTCGTCGCGCCCACGTCGTGCCCGTGCGCGGCGCAATAGCCGAGCACGAGCGCGCCCATCCCGCCGCCCAGCGATGCCGTGATCAGCGGGCGGCCGAGCGGCAGCGTGACGCCGTACAGCAGCGGCTCGCTCACACCGAGCATGCAGGTCGGCAACGTATTCCGGATCGTCTGCTTCAGGCGCGGGTCCCGCGTGCGGAAATACAGCGCGAACGCGGCGCCCGCCTGCCCGCATCCGGACATCGCGAGAATCGGGAACAGCGCGGTGTAGCCGTACTGCGCGATCAGTTGCGCGTGGATCGGAATCAGCGCCTGATGCAGGCCGAACATCAACAGGCCCACGAACGACGCAGCCAGCACGAACGCGGCCGGCATGCCGCCCGCGCGCAGCAAGGTCGCGGTCAGGCTGCCGACCGCCTGCGTCAGCAACTCCGCAACCGGCATGATCACGAACAGCGTTGCGATACCCGCGAGCCCCAGCGCGACGGTCGGCGCGAGCAATGTCTGGGCGGCCGAGGCGATACGCGCGCGCACGCTGCGCTCGATGCCGGCCGTCAAGGCGCCGGCCAGCAGCGCGCCCATCAATCCACCCTGCCCGGGCTTCAGTGCGATTTCGCCGATGATCGGCAGCGCGAATGCGGGCAGCTTCGCGATCGCGGGCAGGATCAGGATGCCCGCGGTCGCACCGCCGAGGCATGGCGTGCCGCCAAACTCGGCGGCCGCGTTCATGCCGACCTGGATGACGAGGAACGCGAAAAACGCCGAACCGACGATCGATGCGACCGTCGCGGCGAACGTCAGCGTACCGGCTCCTCCGGCAGGCGCCTGCGCCACCCAGACCTTCAACAGCCCGGCGATCGCGTTGAGCAGTCCCGCGCCGATCAGTGCAGGGATGAGTGGCGTGAAGATGCTCGCGATGCGCCGCAAGAACCGGTGCGCAGCCGTGTTCCTGCGGGCGGGGCGACCTACCGGCTCGCGCGTACCGGTAGCCGGCGCGGTCGCAGCAGTCACGGCGGCCGGGCGGCCGACATCGGCCGATGCGGCCTCGGCTTGCGTCGGCTGCTCGGCCAGCACGGCGGCAAAGGCGGCCGACGCCTGCGCGACCGCCCCCGGGCCGATCACGATCTGCAGGGGTTCGCCGGGCACGACGCCCAGCACCGCCGGCAATGCCTTCAGCGCGGCAACGTCGGCCCGGTCGGGATCGACGAGCACCAGGCGCAGGCGTGTCATGCAATGAAAATGACGGCGGACGTTCGACGCCCCGCCGATCGCCCCGAGTATTGCGCGAGCCAGCGCGTCGAATCGCGCGCTCTCATCCGAAGTCATGCCTTGCTCCTACAGATCGGTCCGTTGAATCACGCCTGCCCGCCGCTCAGGGCGGCTCACACAGGCTCCATGCGAAAGGTATGGATTCGCAATAATTGGACCGTACCAAATATCAAGAAACTCGCAAAATCGTTCTTCTGATATCGATATTCCACGTTTGGAGAATTTTCACGAAACCCTCGTGTTCACGGGGCCTTACCAGTTGACTCGCAGCTCGCCGTCCGGCTCGCGGAGCGATCATAGCCGCCATACCTGTTTCAAAACATGTCCGTACCAATTATCATGAGACGAACTTCTTCCGGGAGAGCGGACGGCCATGCATCTGGAGCACCTTGTCACCGAGCAGCCCAACGGGCAAAGCGCGAATCTCGACGCGCTCGGTATCCCTGACGCCCTGGCGCTGATGAACCGCGAGGACGCCGGCATCGCAGCGCGCGTCGCGCACGCGCTGCCCGCGATCGCTTCCGGCGTGGCGGTGATTGCCGATGCGCTGCGCGCGGGCGGGCGGCTGATCTACATCGGCGCCGGCAACAGCGGCCGCATCGGTTATCTCGATGCACTCGAATGCCAGCCCACGTTCGGCACGCAGCCGGGCGAGATCATCGGCATCGTCGCGGGCGGGTTCGCGGGCATCACGGAATCGGTCGAGGATTCGGACACGCTTGGCCGCCAGGATCTCGACGCGGCCCGGCTCGCGCGCGGCGACGTGGTCGTCGGGCTTACCGCGAGCGGACGCACGCCGTACGTGCTCGGCGCGCTGCGTCATGCGCGAGACACCGGATGCCGGACCATTGCCGTCGCGTGCAACGTGGGCAGCGAGGCGGCCGCGCTCGCGGACGTGGCGATCGAGGTCGACTGCGGCCCCGAGGTGCTGACAGGCTCGACGCGACTGAAGGCCGGCACTGCGCAGAAAATGATCTGCAACATGCTGTCGACGGTTTCGATGGTGGCGCTCGGCAAGACGTACGGCAACCTGATGGTTGACGTCCAGGTTCATAATCACAAGCTTCGCCGGCGGGCGATCGGCATCGTGTCGCAAGCGGCCGGCGTGCCCGCCGACGTGGCGGAGCGCGCGCTCGAGCAGGCCGGCGACCGGCCTCGCATCGCGATCCTCATGCTCTGCGCGGGTGTCGACCGAGCCGGCGCAGAGCGGCTGGCCGATGCCGCTGGCGGCTCGATCCGCAAGGCGCTCGCGACACTTGCACCCTCTACGCGTGCATGACGCCCGCACAAACCGCAACGACCCGTATGAAACCTTCAAATCCGATGCCGCGCGGCCGGCCCCGTGTCCGACCGGCCGGCCTGACCGACTTGTTCGACGCCACCCGGGCGGCGGAACTCCGCGCGCCGGGTGGCGACGGCGAATCGTCGATCTCGATGCGTCTCGCCCGCCTGCTGCGCGAGGCGATCGTCGAGGGCCGGCTGAAGACCGGAGAAAGCCTGCCGCCGGAACGCGAACTCGCCGAACACTTCCAGGTATCGCGGGACACCGTGCGGCGCGCGATCGACCGACTCACGCGGCAAGGCCTGATCGAATCCCGACGAGGCGCGGGCACGTTCGTCGCCGCCAGGGTCGAGCAGCAGCTCGCGCGGATCACCAGCTTCTCGGACGACATGCTGCGCCGCGGGCTCACGCCCGGGTCGCAGTGGATCAGGAGAACACTCGACCGCCCGACGCCCGACGAACTGCTCGCGCTCGGCCTCGCGCCGGACGCGCAGGTGTTGCGCCTCGAACGCGTCAGAACGGCGGACGCGGTGCCGATGGCCATCGAGCGCGCGACACTGCCGGCCGCACTGCTCGACTACAACGTCGATTTCGGCGAGTCGCTCTATCGCGCACTGCAGGACGCCAACGTCCAGCCCGGACGAGCGATCCAGCGCCTGCGGGCCGAGCTGGCGTCGGCCCGCGATGCCGAGCTGCTAGGTATTGGCACGGGCGATCCCGTGCTTTCCATCGAGCGCCGCTCGTTTTCGAGCGAAGGCTCTCCGCTCGAACTGACACGCTCGCTGTATCGCGGCGATCGCTACGACTATGTCGCGGTGCTCGAGCAACCGGCAGGCGGTGCCACAACGGCATGAAGCAGATTCGACGCACGCACGCCAGGCTGATCGGCCGGCGTGCACCGGCTTACGCTGCCTTGGCAAGCTCCGCGTCGATGGCAGCGACCAGCTTCGGGTCGTCCGCGGTCGTATCGGGCGAAAAACGCGCGACCACTTCGCCCGTGCGGCTCACGAGAAACTTCTCGAAGTTCCACAGCACCTCGGGCGCCGGATTCGGTTGAATACCGTAGCCTTCGAGGCGCGTACGGAACGGGCCGTCACCGGTCGCCTGCGGCTGCGCCTGGGTGAGCAAGCGATAGAGCGGATGCTTGTCGTCGCCGATCACGGAAATTTTCGAGAACAACGGAAACTTCACGCCGAAGGTGCCGGTGCAGAAAGACTGGATTTCCGCATCGGTGCCCGGCTCCTGGCCTTTGAAGTTGTTGGCGGGAAACGCCAGCACTTCGAGGCCTTCGGCGCGCTTGCCTTCGTAGAGCGCTTCAAGACCTTCGTATTGCGGCGTCAGCCCGCATTTGGACGCCACGTTCACCACCAGCAGCACTTTGCCCTCGTACGGCCGCAGGGTTGTTTGCGCACCGTCGATCGCGTTGACAGGAATATCGTAAATCGTGCTCATGTCTGCATCCTTCAATGGATTGAATTGATTGGTGAACCGCTGGAGTCGCGGTGTATCGCGCTCGTTGGAAAACCTTGCGCGTCGTCGGCAAAGGCGCACGCTCGACGCGCGTGATCTGCCCGTAGCAGAGCCCTATCCTACTGCGATCGGTCAAGTTCTTGCTTGCAGGCGCGGGGAGCAGGGGCAGACTGGCGGCCTCGAAAGACGCCAGCCTTCGATACAACGTCTGAGCGCTTGCAAAAGCACCGCCTTGTTGCTGGGGTATGCCATATGCGGATGCGGTGCTTGGCGATATCCGAACTGTGGTCAGACTTCCGAACGCTCCACGACCACCTCGCTGATTTGAAGCACGGGTTGTATATCAGTGTAATTGGCGATGTCGGCCATGATCTCCTGCGCGTGCGGGTCGCGTGCTGCCTCGAAAGCTTCGACAGACGTGCAGACGAAGTCGCACTTGGCCACGTAAACAGGATCAGCACCCGGCGCACCGCCTGCGATGCCCTTGTCCACCGTGTAGTACAGACATGCAGCGCCGAGCCGCTGTTTCACCATTGGCATGTGCCTCTCGCGGTAGTAGGCATGATCGAATCGCGCGCCTGCGGCGTACGGGTACATGACACTGACTTTGATCATCGGGTTCTCCTGTTTGTTGCTGCACGGTAATCGAGGCACCGCCGCCCGCGAGACGAGATCGAGGTCGCCGATATAGGGCGTGGCGAAGGCTTCTTGCAGAATCGGCGTAATCGTCCTGCTGATTGTAAGCACCGGTGAACCCGTCTTGCCGGTTTGATGGCGCTGGGTGTCGAACGATACGGGAGCGGTTCGGTGATGTCGGACGCTTTGTGAATCGGCAATCGGGTGAGGACGCCTTTCAAACGGGATATCACTCGATAGTGCTCAGTTGTGTCGGGACGCGAAACCTGCGGCGGCCTCACGGATACGCGGAGACTGCGACGTGGCGGCCAGTTGACGCAGCGTGTCGAGTAACGAAATGCCGCCAACTTCTTGTATGCCTGCATTTAGCAGTCGGCCAACCATGCAGACACCGAACTCGCTGGGCTGTCGTGCGAGGGACCGAAGAAGCGCCTGCTCATAATTCGGCAGCGATTCGAGTCCGTGGAGAACGCCCCATATCACGCCAAAGCCGTCTTCCTCTGGGTAGCGCTCAAACACGCTCAGAAGCTCCGGTATCGCCTGTTCTGGATGCCCTGCCCGCCAGAGCTCCGTAACGAGCAAATCCAGGGCACGCCAGTTGTCGTCTTCAGGAACGAAGGTGGCGATGTCGTGAGCGATATCCGCGGTGGTTCGATACATGGAAAAGAGCGGCGTAATGTTTCGCTTGAGAAATCTGAATCTATCTCGACTGGCCGTGCACGGCCAGCCAGTCGAGCAACGAAACCGCATGCCAGCGAACGCTTCTGGCCGGAAGCTGCCCGATATGCCCGACCGAGTCGCTATCCCCTTGTTGGCTACGAGACGCCCAAAGGCGACACTTGGCGGCGCGCTTAGGTTGCTGTAGCCGGTCTGCCACAAACGGGACAAACGATGCGTTTGGCGTAGCTGACGAGCGTGAGCCCGCAGCATGTTCCCTCTTGACCCGGCCCGTGCCCCTCGTCGACAAATTCCCCGGGATATTGAGGCCGCGCAAGCACAAGAAGCGTCCAAGGTGATGGTGCAGCAGACGCCTCATTGAATCGATGAGCCTCTGCGAGCACGAGTTTGGCCGACTGCCATTCCGGACGTCCCACTTCGGTTTCGCGTGCCTCCAACGCCCGAGCGATCACTTCGACCAACTGCCGCTCCGGCAGTGAGGTCAGCGCTTCCACAAGTTCTTGATTGTGCAAAAAACTCATCGAATTCACGATCCTATCCAGTCAATGACGCGGCGACGGCAGTTGCACAGCCTTCAGATCGTCGCGGTCAGTGCTTCTTGGTTCGCCGCGTGACCCAGCCTCTCTCCGATATCCGTCAACCTGGTAGTGCTGTCTTCATCCAGCGCTGCGCTAATCATGGCTCACTTGCTTCAGCCAAGCGTTCAATTCACGCGTACGATCACGTGTTCTGTCAATTTCGCAAGTCAGTAGATCAAGATTGCGATCTGCGCCTGCCTCGTTTATCAGATACCAAGCGGTACACTCGTTGTCGAGAAAACGGACCCATTGCCGCTGCGCCTCGACAAATTTCACCTTGAGTGCCGGATAGTTGACGTACTCGTCACGTGGCCGAGACATCGACTTCAAAACCTTTTGGTAAGTGCGGTTCAGCTCGTCGTCTGCTTGCTGAAATTCATCCTGGCTACGCTGCAGCAAGCACTCGGGCGCCACGCTATCAGGTGTGCAACTCCGCGCTTGCGCAGCGGTGAACCACGAAAATGTCAGTGCCATGGCGACGCCAAGCGCTGCGCGACGGTGGCTGAACGCCGATACACGAATCTGCACGCTTGCTCCCATTCCTGTTTTTCCCATTCATGTTCCAATCGGAGTAATTCTGGCAGCGATCTCGATCGACAGCGACGACCGAAGCATATATCGTTGACTTGCTTTAAACAAGCGCGACCAACTTTGGAAAAGCCGATTGTCACCGAACGACACGGCCACGTCGAGTGACTGAAAATGGCCGTTGGCTGCCCCATCCAGGCAAGCCAGGGCACCTTCGATCGTTGATTTTTTCAGGTTGATCGCGGAAATCCATGGACATCAGACGCAATCGGAGACGGCTTAATGCAGAAGCCTGGACTAGACCACACAGACACCATCAGGTCGTCTGACGTCAGAAGCAGATGAAAATCAGCACTCGATCTGGCGCTGCATGAGATAGAACCTCATGTCGTCGCGCCCCTGCATTGAAATCGGTTTCGGATCACGATTAAAGCCGAGCATTTCGTAGAATGGGTACGCCGATTCGCGCGCCGTGCACCAGAGCAACATTCCACGCTGTTCGCGGACATGGCGAATGGATAGATTGACCAGAAGGCGTCCGAATCCCAGCCCCCGTACCGATGGATGCACGGCCATGCCGCGAAGGCGCCACGCATCAGTGTTCAATACACCGGATTGTCCTTCTTTACACACTGACGCCACAGCAACAATGCCGTCATTATCACGAACGGCAAAGTGCATTGTCGTTGGGGCAAGGTCTCCATTCAGAGCGCTCCCCTCCTCATCTCCGGCCATCAAGATTGCGGCCCTGAGGGGATAGGTTTCTTCCGCACGAACGGCGCAGATGGTAAAGCGCACATCTTGTGAAGTCATCTAATTATCAGCTCTCTTCGTGACGCAGATTTTCTTCCGGTTCTCTTTCAGCATACCCACTCGCAAAATTAGCAGTTGCCGGGCGTTACCAGTAAGGGTAATTTCCTATCTGTCATTTCTTTTCCAATCATACGCTAACTGCGATCACAGATGACTTCGAAAGTCTCGACAGATGCAGAGCTTGCCTACGACGAGATCCGATCGAGGATCTTTGACGGCCGCCTTGCGCCCGGGCAGAAAGTATCCCATCGAGGCCTGTCGGACGAACTCGGCTTCGGCCAAATGCCCGTACGCAGCGCATTGCATTTGCTCGAGTCCGAAGGGCTGGTTGTCGTGATCGAAAAGAGCGGGACCTATGTCGCATCGCCAACGACGAGTGATCTCCGCGAAATTTTTGAAATGCGGCTGGCCCTCGAAAGCACAGCTGCGTTTCTTGCCGCCCGATCGGGAGTCACGGCAGACCTTCGCGAGGCGGCACAGAAAATGCAGGTGCTGATCGACCAGGACGTCGCGGACATCATGCTCGAGCAACGTATCGGTTGGGTATTTCATCAAGCATTGTTTGCCGCCGCACGGAACGTGCGAATCTCATCGGCGTATGGTCTATTGCGGGCCCAAACCCTGGCGCTTAACGAACTCCCGCGTAGCGACGCTGAAACCGTTCGGCGCGGCACGATCGAGCACCTGCACATCTTTCACGCAATCGAAGCAAACGACGGCGAGCTTGCGCGTCAGCACATGTGGAATCACATCGTTGACGGCACACCCGCACGGATAAAACTACTAAAGGCGCGGCATGAACACGAAAAATAAGGGGCTTTCCCTTCCGATGCAAATGCTTGGCGGGCTTGTCCTGGGCGTCGCTTGCGGCGTGTTTGCGCCTGGCTTTGCCCCGAAGCTAAGCTTTTTGAGCGCAATGTTCGGCCACGCGATCAAGATGGTCGTCATGCCGTTGATTTTCCTGTCGGTCACGGTCGGCGTCTTTCGTGCGGGCCGGCTTCGCGAGCGGCTTGGAAAAGTCGCACTGTCCAGTATCGCCTTCTTCGTTTTGATGACTGGCCTGGCTGCATCGCTCGGCCTGCTGCTCAACTTTGCATTTCGACCGGGTCTCGGTGCGAGCGTCGCTCACACCGGGTCGATGCCCACGGCACTCGCGTCCAGCATCGACTGGACGAAATTTCTCGTTGATTTGATCCCCGCAAACATCGTCGCTGCGCTCGCGGCAGGGAATTCTCTCCCGGTACTCGTGTTCGGCGTAATTTTCGGTGCAGCATTGTCGGCTGCCCCGGAGCGTGCCGAGCCCGCGATTGCCGTTTTCGAGGCGCTGCTGTCGGGACTGTTCAAGATGACCCAGTGGGTGATCGCATGGTCGCCGCTCGCGATCTTCGCCGCGATCGCGCAGCTGTTGTCAGCCAAGGGCTTTGCCGGCGTGCACTCGCTTATCGAACTTCTGGGCGTCGCCTATCTCGGCATGGCGATTCTGGCGGTTGTACTCACCATCGTCATTCGCGTCGCCGGTCAGTCGCCTCTCGCCGTTCTCAGGAAGGTGAAGGAACCACTGATCCTTGGGTTCACGACGCGCTCGTCCGAAATTACCTACCCGCTGCATCTGAAGAAGCTGGTTGAATTCGGCGTTCCCCACGGCGTGGCGTCTACGATTTTGCCTCTTGCCTATATTTTCAATCGCGACGGCGCGGTCCTCTACACGGCTCTCGCGGTCGGCTATCTGGCCGACGCCTATCATCTTGCCTGGTCGTGGCCGCTGGCGATTACGATTTTGATTTTGACGATCATCACCATCGACGGAGCAGCCAATGTGCCCTCCGGGGCGATCGTAGCCATCACCATCGTTCTGACGTCGATCGGATTGCCGGCCGACGCGGTGCTGCTGCTGTTGGGTGTCGACGCCTTTTTCGACATGGGGAGAACCGCCCTCAACGTCTACGGGAGCACCGCGGCGGCGGCTGTTGCGGTGAAACTTTCCGGTACGGACGACAGTATCGCCGCAGAAACCGTGACTCGTCAGGCAAGCGTGTAAGTGCTTCGGAAGCTTCGGGCGGAGGGCGTTTCAATGTGTTGCGCCCGCCCATTGCAACGCGCTGGGGCACATCCACTCGAGCATCCAGGTAAGGCTCGGAAAACAGGATTGGATGAACGTTCGCTCTTATTCATCTTCAGTTGGTAGAGCGGCGTATCTTTTGCAGGGGAAACAGTATGGTTGGTTCAGAATCTGCAGAGTTTTTTATGCTGCGCTTGGGCACGCCGCATCCGACGTGGGCGTTGACCGATGACAGCAACATCATTGGCATTGGCGATTGTGACGGGGTGATGAGTGCCCTGTTCGAGCTCGATCGCAACCAAATCGCACGAATTAGAGGATTGGGGCAATCGGTGGAAAGAATCCGGTGTATTTGCGACCGCGCTGGCCGCGAGCTGAACTTTTATCTCCATGGCAGGCAGATGTCTCGAGGCGTGTGGGCCGGGGTCGCGTCGGCCGATCCTGACTATCTGCCGACTGACGCGATGATCGCAACCTGGAAAGTACCGAAGAAGCCTCACGATGCCTTCAAGTTTCCGAGCGTGAGTACCCGTCTGGTTGCATCCGCTTGCCCAGCCTAAACTGCGATCACAGATTATTGCGCAAGCTCGAGACGGAAAGGCCCCGATTTTCGGGACCGTTCGTTTGACACGACCGTCTGGCTGCACGCGCACGCCGTTCAGTGCCTACGGTTCTGGCACACTCAACCTCGGATCGCCAGGACCATTTTGCTGGCCAGTTCACCGGCCAGCGCTTTTCATTCGTGGGTATGTGATCGTTGAGCGACGCCCTTTCATCGCGAGGCTCAATCACGAGGCTATGCGAAAGCCCGCAAAAGCATCCCGCCAACAATGCAGCAGTACCAGCGCCGCACGTGACAAGACGCAACACGTGAAGCACGCCAAGCCCTGCGCCCACCCGTTCTGAGACCGATAACGCCGTCCGGTCAACCTCACTACGACGCTCACCGCATCGCCGCCCAAGTGCCCTGCTCGCCCCGGGCACTCCCCGTTCGAACAAAATCCGAAACATTGAGCGACACCGTATCGGCCTTCGCCTTTGAGCGCGTCTTCCGCGCGACTGCCAGGATCGGTGCCAAGTGCTCATAAAAGCATTCGAGCTGCCGCGCATCCGATGCCAATCGCTCAAGGTCGCACGCCTTTTCGAGAATCAATCGAGCAATATGAAAACGCTGAAGTCCGCGGCCGACTCGAATCTGAAACACGACGCCGTCGCTGCTATGCGGCACCCCCGCCCACACAAGCGAGCTGCAATCCATAAAGCCTCCGGAAAATCCTAATCGTCACATCAATATGCCAGCCATCTCCGACGCTGCATATTTGTATTTCAAAATTGTGGCGATTCATACATGGGCATATTCGCGAGATTGGAATATTGCGCCGCAGCAAAAGTGTCCGTAGACTGGGTTCGCGCGTCCGATGTAGTTGCCCCGCAGTCGCCCCATGACGGGAGAGCACGCCATGACGACTTCTTCACCAGCACTGAGCCAAGCGCCCCCGGCCCTCCATGTGTTCCAGCAAGACGGTGGTTGGCACTGGGGCATCACCGTTCCCCGCTCCGCGGGATCCGGCTTCAAACTGATCGCCTTCAGTACCGATATCTTTTCCACTGAGGACACGGCCCAACGCGACGGCGATCGAGCGTTGGCGTCCATCGTCGCAAGTGACGTGCATTGAACGTGGCGGATCGAGCAACTGCACTGTCCTTGAGTTTTCACAACCAACTGCCATACTCCTAACCCCCGTCGCCGCGAGACCCCGTACCGCGCCCGATGACGGACTCCGCCACTTGTCTCACCTACCCGATCGTCTGCGACGATCCAGGCCGGCCGCTCTCTTCCCGCGGCCCCGGTTGGGGTACGTTTCAATCAAGCTTCCGGCGGACGTCGTGCGAGAAAAATGCGGCACAGAGACTGCTGCACCCACGCCATGGCTCACCGTGTTTGAAAGCAATCGAGAGACGGTCACTACCGCAGTCAATCGACAGACGTTGCCGAAAGACGACCGGCAAATCCCACTCGACCCGTCAGACTTCTAAACCGAGGCCCGCTTGCGGGCCGGCATGCCGATAGCAGACAGGAGGCGTTACATGAACATCCGGATCTTGATTCCCTGCACCCTGGTTCTTGTTGCCCTCAGTGCTCACGCTGCGGATATCACCGGCGCGGGCAGCACATTTGCCGCACCGATCTACGCAAAGTGGGCCGATGCGTACAAGAAGTCGGGCGGTGGCAAGGTCAACTATCAAGGTATCGGCTCGTCGGGCGGCTTGAAGCAAATCAACGCGAAGACCGTCGATTTTGCCGGTTCGGACGCTCCGCTGAAGGATGACGAGCTTGCAAAGGAAGGCCTGTTCCAGTTCCCGACGGTGGTCGGCGGCGTGGTGCCGGTCATCAACGTGCCGGGCGTGAAGGCCGGTG
>NZ_JAAGPE010000687.1:0-455 GCF_017104605.1 Burkholderia sp. Ac-20384
TAAAAAAAAAAACATGATGATATCATGCCAGTTTATGTGTATTTAATGACAGATGAAGCAAGTGGTATTAAAGATCAAGTGATTGATTGACCACCAAACAACGCTTAGCCGATTTAGCCAACACAACTAATATCCTTGTTATTATCAAATCAGCCTTAACCTACACTCTTTAAACCATTAGTGACAAATTTTTTAACCAAAACTTCTCCAGCTGGCTGTTACTGTGAGTTTGTTGCAAAACTTTATGATTATTATTGTACTGAGTTTGACATCTAGTCTTTGCTCGATTTCAGAAAGTGCTTGGGCAGGTGCAAGAAAAAGCAAACTGAAATTACTGGCAGAATCAGGCGATGACCGTGACGATAAAGTGTTAAAATTGCAAGAAAATTCAGATGATTTTTTTGCCACTTCACATATTGGTCTAAATGCTGTCGCCATTTTGGGTTTTTTTTTTT
>NZ_JAAGPE010000688.1:0-215 GCF_017104605.1 Burkholderia sp. Ac-20384
TTGCGGTGGCCAGCCGTGCCGCGTCGCGCAATGCCGCCGCGATCGGGCCGTCCCAGTCGACGTCGATCGAGCCCGTCGAACCGATCACCGTCAACGCGAGCTGCAGCGTGCCCTCCGCGTCGAACACCGGCACGCACATCGCGCTGACGCCGGGGCTCGGCAGGTCGACGCCGCGTTCGATACCGCGTGCGCGGATCGCATCGAGTTCCGTCTGG
>NZ_JAAGPE010000689.1:0-241 GCF_017104605.1 Burkholderia sp. Ac-20384
GGATCCTTAAAAAAAAAAAAAAAGAAGTATCTCAAGCTTCTTCATGCTTTGATATTAAACTGTATGCTACTCCTTTCCTCTGTACTATACCTCCGATTGATCTTATCGCTACTTCTTTTCATTAGATCATTGCCCACACTCACCGCACTCACTTCCTTCTTTTCACACAACATTTAACCTCTGTTCTGAACACGCTTGCTATACCTCCTACCTACTTTTACTCACTTCTCATCAACCAACA
>NZ_JAAGPE010000690.1:0-1058 GCF_017104605.1 Burkholderia sp. Ac-20384
GGCGGTGTTGCCGCTGCCGGACGACACCGCGCACCTGTGGAGCAACCTCACGCTGATCGCGCAATTCACGTTCTGGGGCATCTGGTGGCCGTTCGTGCTGCTGTCGAGGTGATAGGCCGTGCGCATCCATACGGCCGTGGTCGGAATGCCGGCCGCCGCGGCCGAGAAGCTCATGTTCGCGGCGACGCCGGCGGCCAGCACGCGCCAGCGATGGGCCGGGCCGCGCGCATCGCGGGCGGGCGAGGAGGGGGAAGCGACGTACGAGGTGTCCATGACGGCAGGCCCGGTTGGAAATTGACATCGACAGTCTGGCCACCTACATTCATCCTGAAAATCGGAAAGTTCTTGATGAATCGTTCGATAAAACAGGATGGTTGATATGTCAGGACATGACATTCCACGCGACGACGGCGAGTCGCTCGCGCTGGCCGATGCCACGCTGGCCCGGCCCAACTTCGACGTGGCGGCGCTGCGCAGCCTCGTCGCGGGGGTGGATCTCGGCAGTTTTGCGAAGGCGGCCGACCGCGTCGCGCGCTCGTCGTCGGCGGTGAGCGCGCAGATCCGCAAGCTCGAGGAGCAGGCCGGCACGCTGCTGTTCGTGAAGTCCGGGCGCGGGCTCGCGCTGACCGACGCCGGCGACGCGATGCTGCGCTATGCGCGGCGAATGATCGAACTGAACGACGAGGCGGCCGCGGCCGTGCGCGGCATGAATCTCGACGGCTGGGTGCGCGTCGGGCTGCAGGAGGATTTCGGCGAGGCGATCCTGCCCGACGTGCTCGGACGGTTCGCGCGCGCGCATCCGAAGGTGCGGATCGAGGCACGCGTGGCGCGCAATGCCGACCTGCTCGACCGGCTGGATGCGAACCAGCTCGATCTCGCGCTGGTGTGGGGCGATCCGGCGTCGGCGGCGCTGGTGGCGCGCGCGGGGATCGAGAGCGAAGCGATCGCGCAGGTGCCGATGCAGTGGATCGGGGCAGCGGGCGGCTTCGGCATGCCGGGTGGCGGTGCGGAGGAGCGCGTGGAGGGCGGCGCGGACGAAACGGGCGGCCATGCGGTGC
>NZ_JAAGPE010000691.1:0-237 GCF_017104605.1 Burkholderia sp. Ac-20384
TGTGATCAAAGGTGGTAGTCAGTGTGGCATTGTAGTGTGACATGTAGTAGTATTTGCATTTGCTTGTTTGTCATGGTACTTATTTACGAAGTTTGTTTCTTTAGGTAGTGATCTATTGAAGTTGTAATTGTTGACTATCACTATATGCGTTGTTTATTATTTGTGGTTTCGTGCATGAAGCGTTTTCTGAGATGCTTGCATTTTTGTGTATTCTCTTTTGTATTTTTTTTTTTTTTT
>NZ_JAAGPE010000692.1:0-614 GCF_017104605.1 Burkholderia sp. Ac-20384
TCCGCCCGCGATCAGTTCGGCGAGCGGCGCACCCGATCCGCCCGCGGTCGGCCCGAGCACCGTCACGCTCGCGGCAGCAACCGACAGATACAGGAACCCGACCACCACGACCGCGATCCCGGCCGAGCGCGGCATGTCGTGTGCGGGCCGGCGGAATTCGGCCGCGAGATGCGTGATCGCTTCCCAGCCGGCGAAACTCCACACGAGCAGCGCGGCCGCCTGGCCGACCGCGAGCCAGCCGTGCGGCGCGAACGGATGCAGGTTCGCGGTGCGCGCATGCGGCGCGGAGGCGAGCACCGCGGCAAGCAGCAGCGTGACGAGCAGTGCCGACAACACGAGCTGCATGCGGCCCGACACGGTGACGCCGAATGCATTCGCGGCCGACACGGTCGCGATCAGCGCGGCAGCCGTGACGATGATCGTCGTGTGCCCGCCGCCCGTGACGGCCGCGACGTATGCGCCGCCGAACATGGCGGCAGCCGGTGCGCCGGCCGGTACCGCGAAGTAGAAGCACCATCCGACGATTGCCGCAGCTTTCGGCCCGAACGCGCGCCGCGCATAGGTCGATACGCCGCCCGCGTCGGGATAGCGCGCGCCGAGTGCGGCGAAGGTGG
>NZ_JAAGPE010000693.1:0-997 GCF_017104605.1 Burkholderia sp. Ac-20384
TGCGAAGAGCTGGCTGTCGCACGCGTCGGTCGACCGGCTCGCGGCGATCCTGCCGTGGGGCGCGGCCGACGGCGTCGACAAGGTGTCGCCGGTCGACGCGAGCGCGAGCTATCTCGCGCACGTGCGCGACGCGTGGGACGCCCGTTTTCCCGATGCACCGCTCGCGAAGCAGGACGTGATCCTGACGGTGCCCGCGTCGTTCGACGACGGCGCGCGCGCATTGACGGTCGAGGCTGCGCGGCGCGCGAAGCTGCCCGCGCTGCGGCTGCTGGAAGAGCCGCAGGCCGCGTTCTACGACTGGCTGTACGGGCAGCGCGACACGCTGCGCGACACGTTCGCCGCCGCGCGGCGCGTGCTGATCTGCGACGTCGGCGGCGGCACGACCGACCTCACGCTCGTCGATGTCGCACCGGGCGACGACGGCGAGCCGACGTTCACGCGGGTCGGCGTCGGCAACCACCTGATGCTCGGCGGCGACAACATGGACCTCGCGCTCGCGCGCCTGGTCGAGTCGCGGCTGACCGAGCCCGGCACGCGGCTGTCGGCCGCGAGCCTGTCGCAGCTCGTCGAGCGTTGCCGCGCCGCGAAGGAGCGTCTACTCGGCGACGACGCCCCCGAATCCGTCAACGTCACGCTGCTCGGCGCGGGCAGCAAGCTCGTCGGCGGCGCGCGTTCGGCCGAGCTGACGCGGCAGGAAGTCGAGCAGATCGTCGTCGAAGGTTTCTTCCCGCAGGTCGAAGCCGGCGAGTTGCCGCGCCGTGCGCGCGCCGCGATCGTCGAATTCGGGCTGCCGTATGCGAGCGACGCGGCCGTCACGCGGCACGTCGCCGCGTTTTTGAATCGTCATGCCGAAGGCCCGCTGCCCGACACGCTGCTGCTCAACGGCGGCGTGTTCCGCGCGGGTGCGCTCGCCGGCCGTCTCGCGCAGACGCTCGGCGCGTGGCGCGGCGCGCCGCTCGACGTGCTGCACAACGCGCATCCGGACGTGGCGGTCGCG
>NZ_JAAGPE010000694.1:0-1061 GCF_017104605.1 Burkholderia sp. Ac-20384
CGGCAGCCCGACGCGCCGATCGGGTGGCCGATCGCGATCGCCCCGCCGTTCACGTTCACCTTCGACGTGTCCCAGCCCATCTGCTTGTGCACCGCCAGCGCCTGCGCCGCGAACGCCTCGTTGATCTCCATCAGGTCCAGGTCGCCCGGCGTCCAGCCCGCGCGCTCCAGGCACCGGCGCGAGGCCGGCACCGGGCCCATGCCCATCACGCTCGGATCCACGCCCGCATTCGCATACGCCTTGATCCGCGCCAGCGGCGTCAGGCCGAGTGCCGCCGCCTTCTGCGCCGACATCACCAGCACCGCCGCCGCGCCGTCGTTCAGCCCCGACGCGTTCGCCGCCGTCACCGAGCCGTCCTTCGAGAACGCCGGCTTCAGCCCGGACAGCGATTCCGCCGTCACGCCGTGACGCACGAATTCGTCCGTCGCAAACTGCAGCGGCTCGCCCTTGCGTTGCGGAATCGCCACCGGCACGATTTCATCGTTGAAGCGGCCGGCCTTCTGCGCGGCTTCCGCCTTGTTCTGCGACAGCGCCGCGAAGGCGTCCTGCTCTTCGCGCGTGATCCCGTATTCCTTCGCGACGTTCTCCGCCGTGATGCCCATGTGGTACTGGTTGTACACGTCCCACAGGCCGTCGACGATCATCGTGTCGACCAGCTTCGCGTCGCCCATCCGGAACCCGTCGCGCGAGCCCGGCAGCACGTGCGGCGACGCGCTCATGTTCTCCTGGCCCCCCGCGATCACGATCTCGGCATCACCCGCGACGATCGCGTTCGCCGCCAGCATCACGGCCTTCAGGCCCGAGCCGCACACCTTGTTGATCGTCATCCCCGGCACTGCCGTCGGCAGCCCGGCCTTGATCAGCGACTGCCGTGCCGGGTTCTGCCCGGAGCCGGCCGTCAGCACCTGGCCCATGATCACTTCGCTCACCTGCTCGGGCTTCACGCCCGCACGCTCCAGCACCGCGCGGATCACCGTCGCGCCCAGCTCGGGCGCCGCAATCTTCGCAAGCGAACCGCCGAATTTGCCGACCGCGGTCCGCGCGGCCGATACGATCACTAC
>NZ_JAAGPE010000695.1:0-748 GCF_017104605.1 Burkholderia sp. Ac-20384
GTCGGCCGCGGCGCCCGAACAGCGCGAGCCGTTCGCGTTCGGCCGCTTCGTGCTCGACTTCCAGGCGCGCACGCTGTCGGTCGACGGCAAGCCGGCCACGCTGTCGAGCAGTGAATTCGCGCTGCTGAAGATCTTCGTGAACCACGCGCTGCGCACGCTCACGCGCGAGCGGCTGCTCGAGCTGCTGCACGGGCCCGAGTACGACGGTACCGACCGCGGCATCGACGTCCAGGTGTGGCGCCTGCGCCGCATCCTCGAAACGGATCCGTCGACGCCACGCTTCATCCAGACGGTCCGTGGGCGCGGCTATGTGTTCGTGCCCGACGGCGAGGCCCATGCGCAAACCCATTGATTCGCTGTTCGGGCGGCTGGCGCTACTCGTCGTCGGTGTCCTGCTCCTGTCGCACTTCGCGTGGTTTTTCGCGATGCGGCTCGAGCGCAGCCAGATGCAGACGCGTTACGCGGTCGAAGAGGCCGCATTCCTGGTCGACGCGGTGCGCCAGCACGTCGAGCGCACGCCCGACCAGCCGTTGCCGTCGCGCGTGCGGCTCGTGACGCCGGACAGCACCGACGTACCGAATGGCGATCCGTCGAACCTGCCGGCGCCGCTCAAGCGGTTCCGCGACGACGTGAGCGAGCGGATGCCGCCCGGCACGCGCGTCGAGATCGGCGCGCCCGGCCATCCGCCGGTGCTGTGGGTGAAGGAGCCGACCGACCGCAACTGGATCGTGGTGCCGGTGCAGCCGCT
>NZ_JAAGPE010000696.1:0-234 GCF_017104605.1 Burkholderia sp. Ac-20384
TAAAAAAAAAAAAACAAAAAAAAAAAAAAAAAAAAAAAACACAAGAACAAACCGACTCCCAAGACACATAACCACCTACTACACCGGTCATCTAATAGAATCCAGTTACAATACATATATTCTACTATCTCTTCCATCCATATCTTCACACATAGTCCAAATCAGAAGTGTAGCACAGCAACGTGCATCCTCATTCGAACTCCAAACACCCTCACCACATCAATAAACCAGCAA
>NZ_JAAGPE010000697.1:0-1046 GCF_017104605.1 Burkholderia sp. Ac-20384
TGTGAAGCTTCAATAGGTTGTATCGATGGTTCATCCGGACTGAGTCTGGGAGACTGGAAGTCGCCAAACACCCAACCTTCCAGGAACCCAGCCGGATGAACACCCATAAGAATGCCCGACTCACTTTCGCGCGTCGACTTGAGATGGTTCAGGAGATCACCGAATTCGGTTCAAGCGTGCCGCAGGCCGCGGCCGATCATGGCGTGAGCGCACCGACCGTGCGCAAATGGCTGGGTCGCTATCTGGCCGGCGGCGCACCAGCGCTGGCTGACGCCTCATCGCGACCGGCTCGTTCTCCCCGCTCGATCGCCCCGGCGACTGCCTTGCTGATCGTGGAATTGCGTCAGCAGCGCTTGCTGCAGCGTCAGATCGCCCGACAGGTAGGCGTGTCGGCCTCGACTGTCAGCCGCGTGCTGGCGCGTGCCGGACTATCCCGGTTAAGTGACCTGCAACCGCGTGAACCCGTTCAGCGCTACGAACACGAGGCGCCGGGCGACTTGCTACACATCGACATCAAGAAGCTTGGTCGAATCGCGCGTCCTGGCCATCGCGTTACCGGCAATCGGCGCGATACGGTAGATGGCGTGGGTTGGGAGTACCTGTTCGTCGCCGTCGACGACCATGCCCGGATTGCCTTCACGGCGATGCATCCCGACGAGACGAAACGCAGTGCCGTGCAGTTCCTGTGCGACGCCGTTGCGTGGTACGCCGGGCTCGGCGTGCAGGTGCGCCGGTTACTGACCGACAACGGTTCGGCATTCCGTTCGCACGAGTTTGCTCGGGCCTGTCAGGAACTGGGTATCCGACACAAATTTACGCGGGCGTATCGTCCGCAGACCAACGGTAAAGCTGAACGCTTCATCCAGTCGGCTTTACGTGAGTGGGCCTATGCATGGACGTACCAAAGCTCGGCTCATCGCATCGAAGCCCTGGCGAGTTGGCAGCATCACTACAACTGGCATCGGGCTCATAGTGCCATCGGCGGCATTGCGCCGATGGCGAGACTTCCCCCGTCGAGAAACAACCTCTTGACGCTTCACAGCTAG
>NZ_JAAGPE010000698.1:0-268 GCF_017104605.1 Burkholderia sp. Ac-20384
TACGACTGTCTATGGTACAGCTTGCTTGTCTACGCTGTGGCTGCTGTTGTCGTGTGTTGTTCTTCGTCTCTTTTGTCTCTTGTCATCATCACTATTTGGTGTGTCGTTCACGGTCGAGCTTGTCATGCGTTGTATTACCATGTCCTTCTCACTTTTGTGTTTTTCTCTCTATGTTCTTTTTTTTTCTTTTTGCTATTCCCCATTCCTTCTCTTTTTTCATTTTTTTTTTTTTTAATGATCCGGCGACCCCCGATATCTACACAGTATC
>NZ_JAAGPE010000699.1:0-573 GCF_017104605.1 Burkholderia sp. Ac-20384
TCCTACCGGTTCCGCTGGGCCAACTTCCAGGGTGCCGCGCCGCTGTTCGAAGCGCAGCGCGCGGGCGCAATCGATCTCGCACCGGCCGGCGACCTGCCCGTGCTGACGGCCGCGCTCGGCGACCCGTCGTTGCGGATCGTCGCGACGCGCGTCGGCTCGCCGGCATCGCTCGGCATCGTCGTGCAGCCCGATTCGGCGGTCCGCACCGTCGCCGACCTGAAAGGGCAAACCGTCGTCGTGTCGTCCGCGCGCGGCAGCATCTCGCAGTACCAGTTGTACGGCGCGCTGCGCGAACACGGCCTCGCGCCGCGTGACGTCGACGTGCGCTTCGTGCTGCCCGTCGATGCGTTCGCCGCGTTCGAGGCGAAGCGGATCGGTATCTGGGCGACGTTCGACCCGTACTACGGGCATGCGGTACGGCGCGGCGCGCGCATCGTCCGCGACGGCAGCGGCATCAATTCCGGGCTGGCGTTCCTCACGTCGCCGGTCGACACGCTCGACGATCGCGCGAAGCGCGCGGCGCTCGCCGACGTGCTGGCGCGGCTCGCCCGCGCGGGCCAATGGGCGCTTGCG
>NZ_JAAGPE010000700.1:0-882 GCF_017104605.1 Burkholderia sp. Ac-20384
CCTCGATGCTCGCCTGCGTCATCGCGGCGGGCTGGCCGGCGAGGAGCGCGCCGAGCTGCGCAATGCGGTGCTGCTGGCGCTGTTGCCAGCTCGCCGCCATGACGCGCTTGCCGGCCACGAGCGCGAGCGTGTCGTCGCGGATCGTGCGGCGCAGCCGCGTCGCGTCGGTGGCCAGGTTGCGCGGCAGGATCAACCGGAACGTGAGCAGCGTGAGGAAGGTGGCGAGCACCCACGCGACCGACTGGTTCAGGAACAGCGCGACGTCGGGGCGGAACGGATTGGTCGCGCCGGTCAGCGTGTTGAACGCGACGAGATACGCGAGCCCTGCCAGCGCGGTCTTCGGCACGCTCGTCGCATAGATGCCGGGCATCCAGAACAGCGCGAGCGCGACGACGAGCAACGGAAAGCCTTCGATGCGCGGCAGGATGCCGAACGCGCACACGAACGCGGCCGGCACGGCCAGCACCGTGCCCTTGATGAACGCCTGCGCGCCGGCGGCCGGGTTGCCGGCGGTCGCGAGCAGCGCGCAGTACGGTGCGACGACGAGCAGCATCATGTCTCCCTGGTTCCAGCCAGTGGCGAGCCAGAACGCACCGGAGATCGCGATCGCGCAGGCCGAGCGCACGCCGTTGCGCAGGGCCGCACCCGTGTCGCGGTAAAAGCGCACCCGTGCGGGCCGATAGCCCGGCCGTGGGCGCTGCAATTCGACGAGCCCGTCGAGCGCCGCGCAGTAGTCGTCGATCTGTTCGATCAGCCGCTCGCCGGCGATCAGCAGCGCCGCGTCGTCGCGCGGATCGCCGAGTGAGAGGCCGTCGAGCGCGGCACGCAGGCTTTCGCGTGCATCGGCCAGCAGTGCAAGCGCGTGTGCCGCGCCGCCGGGGC
>NZ_JAAGPE010000701.1:0-591 GCF_017104605.1 Burkholderia sp. Ac-20384
TGGCTGTGCGATACCGCCGGCGAGCGGTGCGGCGGCGAGGGCGGCAAGACGCTGCAGCACGCGGCGGCGTGCCGGAGCGGAGGATGAATTCATCGGCGGGGTGTCCTCGGTGATCCGCGCGCAGGCGGCGCGGCTGCCGGGCAGGTTACGGAATCGGTTTCCGACCGACAAACATCGAATCGTGCAATGCATATTCGTGCGGCGCCGGCGGGCATGGCCGCCATCGCCGCACGCGGGCTGTATGAGGGCTGTATGCGGGGCTTACGTGGCCGATGGAACCGTCCGCAGGAACGCGCGCACCGCCGGCGCCTTCTCGAAGCGCCGATGCGCGAGCGCCAGCTCCGACGTGATCGGCTTGCCCGCGATCGGCCGGTACACGACGCCCGGCAGCGACACGCAGCCGGCGAGCGCATCGGGAATCACGGCCACCCAGCCGTTCACGGACACACACGCGAGCACCGCGAGCAGGCCGCCCGGGCGTGCGGCGATCAGCGGTGCGAAGCGGCCGCGGCGCGCGACTTCGAGCGTGCCGCGCTCCTGTTCGGGTACCGCGAAGCGCGCGTCGGCGAGGTCGGCCGCGCGAATGGCGGC
>NZ_JAAGPE010000702.1:0-243 GCF_017104605.1 Burkholderia sp. Ac-20384
CACTATCATTAAAAAAAAAAAAAAAAAAAAATATGAAGAGTGCGTATAGACCAGCGTCAGAGGGAGACGATACAATGTATGGACAGCGGTAGACGAACGAGTAATAGATAGTATCATGGGAAGTGACACCAGGAAGTACGCGATAGGTGATGTCAACATAGTAGAGATATTGAGCTCATGCAGGGTATTACACAAGTCCAGCGAAATAGGAGACGAGGAAGACACGAGAGACTAGTCTGAAGA
>NZ_JAAGPE010000070.1:0-40178 GCF_017104605.1 Burkholderia sp. Ac-20384
AACAACGGTTCTTGCATCTCGTCCATTCCACGCATCGGCTCATCTGCTCAAGATCATGAACACGATATCTCTAACGCACCGCCCTTCGAGCCCGTTTACACCGTTCCCAATTTCAACAGCCTGCTAGATCATTAAGTCATCGAAGATAAAGTCGATTCCGATGGGATTGTGAGGGGATGGTTGGGTTTTCAATGATTTCTATTTTTGTCCCTCTGCAATTGCCCGGAGAAAAACATGGAATTCACGCTGCAGGCGATGTCGATTTTCACGCACATCGTACGCATGGGAAGTTTCACTGCGGCAGCCAAGCTGCTCGGCATCAGCGCCGGAACCGCCAGCCGGTCGGTACGCAAGCTTGAGAACCACCTCGGCGTGACTTTGTTGCAGCGTTCCACGCGCTGCGTGCGGGTGACGGCCGAGGGCGCACAGTATTTCGAGCACTGCAAGCGGGTGCTGGGCGAGATGGAGGAAATCAAGGCGCATCTCGGTGGCATGCGTGAGGTTGCGCGTGGCCGCCTGTCGGTGGACATCGACCAGGAGATCGCTCATACGGCGCTGCCGCTGATCCCGGAATTTCGCCTGGCATTTCCAGAGGTCGAACTGCGAGTCGATATCGGTGGCGATCCGGCCGGGCTGATCGAGCACGCTGTCGATTGTTCGATCGTCATTGGGCCATTGTCGGATTCGTCGCTTCGCGGACGGTGCATCGGCGACTTCAATGCGGTGACGGTTGCGAGCCCGGGCTATCTGTCGCGGCGTGGCGTTCCGCACAACCTGAGCGATTTGGAGTGTCACGACCTGATTCACTATTCGCCCCGCCGCTTCGGTCCGGCGCGGGACTTCAGATATTGCGTGGACGGCGCGGAAATGAGTCTGAAAATTCCCGAGCGGATTTCCGTGAACGATGTGCGCTCCGCGATTCGTTACGCGAGCGAAGATGTTGGAATCGCCCAGGTATGCAGTCGGACGGTGGCGGATGACATTGCCGCCGGCCGGCTGGTGAGCCTGTTCGCCGAGCATCGCCCGGCGCCGCTGCAAATCTTTGCTCTTTATGTGGATCAGCGCCACATTCCGCGGTCGGTTCGCGTGTTCATCGACTGGCTCGAGAGCCAGTTGCATCGGCAGGATGCGGAGATGCTCGCTCCGCTGAGGCCTGCGGTCGGCGAATCGGCCGCGTTGGCGCGGTACTGGGGCGCGAACGGATCGCGCGGACAGCAGGCGAATGTGCCGCAGAGCCTGTCGGGCCATGGTGCCTCGCTTTCGAACCTTCGAAACAGGAAGTTCGTGATTTGAACGGGCGCGTGTTGTCGCTTCTGCATCGCCGAAGCGACAACACGCCTCAACGACGCTTCACGCGCTCGATGAAGGCCCGCAGTCTTGGCAGCGCCAGCCGGGAGCGGGTCGCAATCACCGAAATTGGCATCGGAGGCGATCGATAGTTCGGCAATATTTCAACGAGCTGTCCGCTTGCGATCTGTGCTCGCACCATGTAATCAGGAAGCTGGGCGACGCCGACGCCGAGCAGTGCGGTATCACGAAGCGCCTCGCCTTCGTTTGCACGCGTGCGCCCAGCAATTTCAAGCTCTACTGCTTGATTATCGTGGATGAATGACCAGGGCCGCGGCCTGCCGGTCGAAGGCAACGCGAACGCCAAACACGAGTGCGCGGCGAGGTCGTCGATTGTGGCCGGCGTGGAATGCCGGGCGAGATATGCCGGGCTGGCGCAGGTGATCAATTGTTGCCTGTCGATCTCGATCGCGATCAGCGACGAGTCCTTCAGCGTACCGATGCGAACCGCCGCGTCGAAGCCCTCGCTCACGATATCGATGATTTCGTCCGAGAGATGAAGGTCGATCTCCAGTGCAGGATAGCGGAACTGCATTTCAGCGAGAACAGGTACGATGAATTGCCTGCCGTACACGATCGGCGCGTCGATCCGCAGTTTGCCGACAGGCGACTTCCGCATTGACCGCAGCGCGCTTTCGATGGTCTCGATCTCGTCGAAGATCGTCGAGCACCGCTTGAACAACCAGGTGCCTTCTTCCGTGAGCCGTACGCTGCGGGTCGAGCGCGTGAACAGTGACACGCCCAAATCCGCTTCGAGCCGCGAGATGCTTTTTGCAACGGTCGACGGCGTGACGCCGAGCTCGCGGGCGGCGGCGGCGAAGCTCCCGTGCCGTGCTGCGCTGGCGAAGCTCGCAAGTTGGTGTAGATCGCGCATGCGTTGAAGAAAACTATTCGTTCCAGTTGCGATGCCGTTGCGTCGTCAGGTTGACTAGAATCGGGCGTGTAAATTCAAGTTCGACCTGAAACGGTGACAGCGGGAAAAACACGATGCATATCATTGACATTACTCAACTTACGCGGGAGTCTTTGCCGGGGCTGGAGCATGTGACGCTTGCAGGCAACGAGCAAGGCCTTACGACGCTGTCGGTCTGGCGCCAATCCATCGAGCCGGGCGCGGTGACCCCGCCGCACCGACACGATTGCGAAGAGGTCATCGTCATCGAGGCAGGCCACGGCAGCGTCCTGATCGATGGTGAAACACGCGGATTCGGACCGGGATCGACGCTCGTGATACCGCGCAATGAAGTTCATCAGATTGTGAATGACGGGCCGGGACCGATCACGCTCCTCGCAATGCTCGGGATGAGCCCGGTCAAAGTGTTCCTGCCGGACGGGACTGCGCTGCCGCTCCCGTGGAAAACCTGAGCGACGGTAGCCGGTGCGATGCGCCGGTCGGTATCCCGAGGCGACTGCGGAGCCGGGATGTCCGCAAGAGCGGATGCAGTGTTTCGACATGTCGCTGCGGTTACTGTTATTCCCGTAAGCCGTCAAGCAGGCGGAGGGGACGAAGGTGCGAGGCGGCGGAGGGCGTTCGGCAACGTGGGAGTCTAGGCCGCGGCGGTCCAGTTGCATCGGCGCCGTTGTGGGCGACAGTTGTGTGATTGCTGCCGCGCTCGCGTCGGTGCGGTGTTAAGGCGTCGTGTTGGCCAGAAACCGATGAAGCTGCGAGACGACTGCGGCGCCGTCGCCGACGGCGGCAGCCACACGCTTCGTGGAGCCGCGGCGCACGTCTCCCGCGCAAAATACGCCACGCACGCTGGTTTCGTGTTCGGTCGCCTCCGCTGAAGCGTCGGCACCCGTCAGCACGAAGCCGGACGAATCGACGGCGACGCCGCATCCGTCGAGCCACGCGGTGTTGGGCGTCGCGCCGATAAACAGGAAGACGTGCTCGGTTTGCTGCGAGGTACGCGTGCCGTCCGCGCGGGCGATCTCGATAGCCTCCAATTCGTCTTTGCCGAGAAATGAAGTGATCTGCGTGTTGAACTGAATGTCGACGTTGTCCAGTGATTCGATGCGATCAATGAGATAGCGCGACATGCTGTCCGACAGATTTGGACCTCGGACGAACATACTGACACGTCTCGCATGCGATGCTAGATAGACGGCGGCCTGCCCGGCCGAATTTCCGGCGCCGACGAGTACGACATCCTTTCCGGTGCACAGTTTCGCTTCGACGGGCGACGCCCAGTAATAGGCACCTCTCCCCTGGAAGCGTTCGAGCCCGTCGATGGCGGGTCTGCGATAGGCCGCGCCGGTGGCGATGACGATCGAACGTGCCCGCGCGGCGCCGCCATTGTTCAGCCTCAGCCGAAAAGGCGACGTGCCGCATTCCAGTGCGTCGACAGTCACCGGGATCGCGACGCGTGCGCCGAATTTCTGCGCTTGGACATAGGCGCGAGCGGTCAGCGCGTGGCCGGATATGCCAGCGGGAAAACCAAAGAAGTTCTCGATACGCGCGCTCGCGCCGGCCTGGCCGCCCGGTGCGTGGTGATCGACGATGACGGCGGTCAAGCCCTCCGAGGCCGCATACACCGCAGTAGCGAGGCCAGCCGGGCCCGAGCCGACGATCGCGACGTCGAACACTTCCGCTTCGTCGAAATGGCGAATCAGGCCAAGCGCGGCCGCCAGATCGGTTTCGGTCGGCGCGCGGAGTACCGTTCCGTCCGGGCAGAGCACGAGCGGATAGTCAGCCGGATCGGCCTGGTATTGATCGACATAGCGCGCAACTTCGCGATCGGTCGCCGTATTGACGACCGTGTGCGGAATGCTGTTGCGCGTCAGGAAGCTCTGCAACCCATTGAGGGTCGACGAATTTGCGTCCGTCACGATGATGATCCCGCTGCCGCCCTCGACGAGCCCGACTCGCCGCAGGATCAATGCTCTCATGATGCGCTCGCCGAGTTCAGCTTCCGCGATCAGCAGTGCTCGCAGTCTGGGCGGCGTGACTTGAAGCGCACGAACGTCGCCTGCCGCAGCGCCATCGACTAGGCATCGCTCTCCCGAAATCTGGCCGACCTCGGCCACGAAATGGTGCTCGCCCATCTCGCTGACGACGATCTGCCGGTTCAGTGCGTCGCGACGCGTGATCCGAATGGCGCCCGATAGCACGACGAACATGCCGAAACCGGGATCACCCACGCGGAAAATTGGATCGCCGTCGCGCCACTCGCGGAGTTCGCCGAATCGGGTGATTCGGTGTATTTCCGCGTCAGTGAGCAACGGATATCGTTCCCTTCTGTAATCTGAATCACCAAAGGCAACCTGGCTGGGCGACGCATTGGCATCAGGGTGCTGACCATCATTTGAACGCGCTTGCATGGCTGGAATCGGTAGGAATTCTTGGGAGCGCGCGACATCCGGATGCTGGTCGCGCATGGAGGGGATTGCTGAATCGACAGCAAAGTGTACGGCGTCCAAGGCGCGCTGCGCACTATACGTCGGTATGGGGCTTACGGCGGACGGGACAAATCGGATCCGCATGCGGCCGGTCAACCCTGGCCGGAGTACGCATTGATCTGCGGATCGCGTGGCTTCTGTCCGCATTGTGGCGCTAGGCGGATGACAGGTTTTTGAAAGTTTGCAGAAACAAAGGCCTATGAGTCGAGAGGCATCAACGTTGTCTCAATTCCTGCTCTTTTTTGTCTCCGCTGAAACGGTGAACGATCCGGTCGATTCATTTGGTTCGTGTAACATCAATCAACAACAAGATAAGTTGGAAAAACTGATTGATATAGTCGGCGCATTTTTTTCGAGCTGATTTCAGCTGTCTTTATGAAGTCAGGTTCACAGTATTTTGTGCGGAAAAGGTTCGGTGGGAACGGATTGAATGTCATGACGGTGCGCCGTATTTTCCTCATGTTTATATCCAAAGATATTGCTATGACGGCCATTGAGACGATCAATTTGCAAGCTTATTAATTTTCTGGTTTTTTGTGGGTTATTGGGTTTGCTCAATTCAGGTTTTTTTGAAGTCATGATGCGGCATTTTTCGACGACGTTTACAGGGCGAATCAACGTCGGATTTTCCGGCCATCGGCCGGTTGTCTGATTCGATGCATGTTGTCGGATGCTCGCGATGAGGCGCGAGGGCCGCTGGGCTGTCGCGGCGGTGTCTGTTGGCGGAAATCATGTGTCATCAGTCAAAGTGGGATGTGCGGATGTCATCAGTCAAATTGGAGTCGCCTGCGTGCACGCTCGACGCGTCGCGTACGCAAGCCGTGGGGGAGCACAGGAGGCGAACGCTAGCCGTGCGTGCGATCGTTGCTTGCGGCACCCTGTTGACGCTCAGCATGGCGCATGCATCTCAGGGCAGTTCGCAGGTCGTCGTCGACGGGGGGGAGCGCATGGGCGACGTCGTCCGCAAGAGCGGGCATGACGTGTCGCTCCTGCGGGCGATCGAATCGGTTGTGCCGCCTAGCTACAGCGTGATGGTGCCGAATGCGGGACCGTGGGCCGATGTGCTGGTCAGCTGGCGTTCTGGGTCGGTGGTGCGTGCGCTCGGCGACATTCTGTCGGTGGATCCCTCTCTGGAGGCACGTGTGAATACGAGCTTACGTATCGTGTCGGTCGCGCAGAATCCGCGGTTCGTCCGCGCATTGCACGATGCGCGTTCCGTGGGCGCGGTGCATGTCCTTGAGGCGGGCCAGACGATCGAAGGGGCGAGTGCTGACGCGCCGGTCGCCGCTGGCTCGGCATTGAAGGTCGAGCTGGCCAGCATCGCGCTGCCGGGCGCGGCGGAGCAGTTGACGATTTCGCAGCCGCCGGCGAAGCCTCCGAGCGGAGCCGCAGCTGTGCGGGTTGCGAGTGAGTCGGCACATATCGCGTTGCCCGGCACGGAGCCGGTTCGGGTGGCCAAGTCGTCCCAGTTGATGGCGCGCCCTTCGACAGCACCGCGTTCGAAGGAGTTACCTGCGGAGGCGCACATGTCTGCCGATGCGGTCGCGATACCAGCGGTCGCGTCGCCCGTGTCGCAGCCGATGTCGCAGCCCGATCCGGCCGCAGTACCACCTCTGATGCAGTCGTCTGCGCAGACGGAATGGGTGTTACGCATGTCCGATGGCTCGGTGCGGCGCTCGGTCGCGCGCTGGGCGAGCGAGGCTGGCTGGCAATTCATTTGGGACGTGCCGACTGACTTCGTAATCGATGCGACTGCAACGATCCATGGCAGTTTTTCAGACGCGCTGCGTCAGGTATCCGAAGCAATGTCGTCGTCCCAGGTGCCGATTCAAATGATCTTGTATACGCGCAATCGCGTACTTCGGGTGGTTGCGAAAGGGGCGAGTTCATGAAGCGGCCATGGTTGTTCGACGTCGCCATCGTTGTGTGCGCAGCTGTGTCGAGCGGATGTACCGGACTCGTGGAGAAACTCGATCATCATGCGCAGAGCGATGTCGCTCGGGCCGACGGAATACTCGCGCAGGCCGCAACCGGCGACAATCGCGTGGTCGACAGCGACGGCCTGATTGTGAAGGACCAGCTGTGGCTCTCCGGTAAGACGCTCAAGATTGCGAAACAGTCGGTTTTGCCGGCATTGTTCGACGAGCCGGCTAGTTTCAACGGAACGGTGGATTCGCTCCGGGCGTTTGCGGATCGCGTCGCGCGCTTGGCGCACATCCCGGCGACGGTCACGGCGGGCGCCGACGATGCTGCGGCACGCACGTCGCAGGTAGCGGCTTCAGGCGGAGGTGCGCTGTCTGCCGTCGCGCCGCCGCTGCCGCCCGGCATGCTGCAGGGTGCGCCGTTGCCGGCGGCCGGCTCAGCACCTGCCATATCGATGGCCATGCCGTCGGCGCCGGTTCGAATCGCGTATGCGGGTGGTCCATTGCGCGGACTGCTCGATATGGCGGCGGCGAGGTTCGGCGTGTCGTGGCGGTATGACGAAGGTGCAATCGTATTTTTCCACACGGCGACGCGCGTGTATCAGGTCGTGTCGATCCCGGGGGAATCGCGGCTGGACACCAATGTCGTGAGCGGGGCGAGTAATACGGGTGGGATAACCGGCGGCGCATCAGGCAGCGGTTCCGGCTCGTCCGGCGGCGCGTCGGGTTCGACGTCGTCGCCGTCGGTGTCGTCGGACAACACCGCCAACATTAAGATGAACGCGCAGTTGTCGGTGTACACGGGCCTGCAAGGGGCGATCAAGTCGATGTTGTCGCCTGCGGGCTCGGTGGTGATGTCGCCCGCCACTGGTTCGATCTCGGTGACCGATACGCCGGACGTGCTCGATCGCGTCGGGGAATTCATGGAGCAGCAGAATCGCGTGCTGGCGCGTCAGGTGCTGTTGAACGTGACGGTCCTGTCCGTCCGACTGTCGGCTGACGACAGCTACGGCATCAACTGGAATGCGGTCTACGAGGCGCTGGGCACCAAGTTCGGTATTACGACCGCGTTCACGAGCCTTATTCCGAACAACAACCAGCTTTCCGCAACAGTGATCAGCCCGTCCAGTCGCGCCAACACGACGAAGGCGGTGATCAGCGCGCTGTCGGCGCAAGGCACAGTGCGCCGCAAGACGTCAGCATCAATCACGACGCTGAACGATCAACCCGTGCCGGTGCAGGTGGCAGAGCAGCGGGGCTATTTGGCATCGGTTTCATCGACGGCGACGCTGAATGTCGGCACGCAGGTGTCGCTGACGCCGGGCACGATCACGACCGGGTTCAATCTGACTGTGCTGCCGCATGTGCTCGACGAAGGCACGGTCATGTTGCAGTTCTACTCGAACATTTCGTCGCTGGTCGCGCTCGAAAATTTCCAGAGCGGCGGGCAGACGATCCAGCTGCCGACTGTTGACACGCGCAACTTCCTTCAGCGCATCGCAGTCAAGTCCGGCCAGACGCTCGTGATCAGCGGCTACGAGGACGTCAACGACCAGAGCAATCGCCAAGGCATCGGCACGCCGTCGAATTATGCGCTGGGCGGCGGCTTCAACGCCGATCACGCACGGGAAGTGATCGTGATCCTGCTGTCCCCGATCACGACGAGCGGCACCTAACGCACGGGGCAGGGGATTGATATGGCAACGCAAGTCATTCAGATCGGTCGGCAGCGCTTTATTTGCGGCTTGTTCTGGCAATCGCTGTCGCGCCGGCATGCGTTGCGCGCCGAGGCGGCCGAATTGGCCGCGCGTCTGAATTTCGATGCGATGGTGCTTCGGATCGATCGCGGGTTCGCTGGCGTCGGCTTCGCCAGCACACGGGAAGGTGCGGTACTCGGCCTGCCGTCGCTCGGTGCATTGGTGTCGAAGGTGATCGCGATGGAGGGCGCGTTCTACGACGGCCGCCAGCAGCCCGCACCCAACTGGCTCGGTGCGTTTCAATTGCCGGACGGGCGCTGGGTGTATTTCGCGGTCCGAGATGGCGCGTTCCTGCCCAACGGCGATTGGATTGGATCGAGCGAAGAGGTGTTCGAGCGGCTTCACAACGATTACAGCCTGGGTGGCTGGAACGTGGTGGTGGGCGATCCGCAGATCGAGGTGCAGGGGTTCCACAATTTCTACGCGCGGACCATCGACGATCTGCTGCCACGCCGGGGTGGCCGGCTAGCGCTGCCGCGTTGGCTGAACTTGACACGCGTCGCGCGTCGCCCGCCATGGAAGCGGATCCTGGCGGCAGCCGTCACGCTCGCGGTGCTCGGCTCGGCCGCGATGGGGTGGCTTGCGTATCGGCGGCACCTGATCGAGCGCGAGCGCGAGGCGGTGTTCGAACGTATGCGCACGCAGTTGCGCCTGCATCCGCCGAAACCGGTGGCACCGCCGGGCCCACGTCATCCGTGGGTGGCACTGCCGTCGCCGCGCGAATTTATTCGCGCGTGCGTCGATCACTTCGAGAGTCTCGCACCGGGCGGATGGGAACTCGATGAATATGTGTGCAGGTCGTCGACCGTCACCTATCGCTGGTCGCGCGGCGAGTCGAACGTTGCGATGTTGATGGCGGCGCTGCCGCACGCGCAAATCGATGCGAGCGGCGAGCACGCGACCTATGTCGAACCCATTTCGACGCCGCCGGGCGGCGACGATCCAATAGGTGGCCTCGACGGCGTGCGGCTGCGATTGTTGTCCGCGTTTCAGTTGCTCAACATCGACCTGAAGTTTGCATTGCAGCCTGGCAGTCCGGCGAAGGGGTTCGCCGCGCAGGCGCTCGATCAGTTGCAGCCGAGTGTTTCTCGCGCGGGGGTGCCCAACTGGCAGACCTGGCGCATGTCGGCCGCGCTGGACGACGCGCGGCCGGACAGCCTGATCAAGTATCTGGATGAGCCGGGCGTTCGATTGGAAACATTGTCATACAAGGCCGGGCGTTGGGCCCTGGATGGAGTGCTGTATGAAAAATGACAAAGCGCTGATTGCATTGGCGTGGGCGATTGCCGGTCCGACGGTGGCATTCGCGCAGGGCGCGGACGGGCCGACTGCTGCGGCCGACCTGCGGGCGGCGGTTGTGCCGACGCCGGCTGCCGTGCAGACAGCGAGCGAACTGATGCGGCTTCAGGAAGATACGCTGCTGCTTAAGGCGCGCCTGAAGAAGCTCGACGCGCAGGCGCAGGTTGCGCAACGCGAGCAATCGATGCGCACGTCAGGCGGCGGCATCGCTTACGGCGAGATAGCGCTGATCGCGACGCAGAGTCTCGGAAGGGCAACGGCCGCAACCCTTTCCTCAGACGGATCTGAATTTGACGTGCAGGCAGGCGATCGTTTGCCGAACGGCTCGCGTGTCGCGCAGATTCGGCCGGGGCGCGTCGTCCTGACCGATCCTGGCGGCCACAGCACGATGCTGGCGGTGTCGACACGGGTCCGCGGCGCGCCGCGCGATCTTGCCGCGAATGTGATCGGGCCGGTCGGTGTGCCGCCCATCCCTACCTTGCCGCCGAGGTGATCGCCATGGCTGCCCGCTTTGCATCTTCGAGGAAGTTTTCTCTGCCCGCCACGGCATTCCTGCTGCCGCGTGGGGGCCAGCCACGCGCTGTCGCGGTGCGGCCGGATCTTACGTCACCGACGGAAACTGGACAGACTGCACGCACGTTGCCAAAGGGGCTTAACGTGGTGGCGCCAGTGCCGGCAGCGGCTGCCGATCTTCCTACTCCGGTGGCAGCACAGGACCAGACCGAGCCGGCCGGTACCGCGCGCCCGCTCTCGGACGATGGCGATCTGGCAGCGAGCAGTGAGGAGCGCAAGTTTCTGTGCTTGCTCGAGGATTGGACGCTGCTCGTCGCGGAGGGGCACGAGATGAATCCGTTCGTGCTGTCGTATTGCGCCCGGCTGGAGCGGCTCAATCGCACGTACCGGACCCGGCCGGTGAGTCTTGAGGTGATCCGGCGTGCGTATCAGGGGCCGCGGCGCGACGGCAGTGCCGAGCGAGTCGATCACACACAGATGCAGGTTGTCGCGAAGAGCCTGATTGCGCGTGCATGCGATGAGCGCGCCTCGGACATCCATATCCGCTTGAACCGCTTTACGACGGAGATCCTGTTCCGCATCCACAACGAGCTCGTGCACGTGTCAGAGCAGACTCGCGAATACGGCGAACGCCTGCTCGCGACGCTGTACGCGGCAATGTCGAGCGTATCAGACAACACGTACAAGCCTAGCGAGCGCCAGGACGCAGCGATCGGTGATCGCGACAAATTGCCGGATCGTTTGTTCGGTGTGCGGATCGCGACCGCGCCGACTATTGTGGGAAACCTGATGGTATTGCGCCTGTTGTACAACGACGCTGGCGAATCCACGGAGCTGACCCGCCTCGGTTTCACGTCCGCACAGGCTTGTATGTTCGATGGGTTCGCGCAGCAGCCGCATGGAATGAACGTCATCAGTGGTCCGACAGGGTCCGGAAAGTCCACGACGCTGCAGCGCGTGCTGATGAAGCAGTTGCATGACATGGAAGGTACGATTCATGTGATTACGGTGGAGGATCCGGTCGAATACCCGATCGATGGAGCGATTCAGACCCCGGTGATCAATGCCTCTACCGAGGAGGCACGCTCCGTGGCATTCGCGGCGGCGATAGCGAATGCGATGCGTCTCGATCCGGACACGATCATGATCGGAGAGGTGCGCGACAGGGCGTCGGCGCAAAGTGCGTTGCGTGCGGCGATGACCGGTCACCAGGTGTGGACGACAGTGCATGCGAACAGCGCGTTGGCGATCGTCGATCGGCTCGTCGATCTCGGGTTGCCAGTGACGATGGTCACGGACGAATCGCTGGTGACTGGTCTCGCTAGCCAGCGTCTCGTGAAACTGCTGTGCCCGCACTGTTCGCGGCCGCTTGTCGACGCGCTGCCCGAACTCGATGCCAGGCTCGTTATGCGCGTGAAGCAGACGGTCGGCGTGCGCTTTGGCGAGGTTCGGGTCGTTGGCCGAGGGTGTCCGTGTTGCAGGAGTGGCACGATTGGGCGCACGGTCGTCGCTGAAGTGATCCGCACCGACGCGCTGTTCTTCGACCTGCTGCGTGCGGGACGCAAGGCCGACGCCCAGCGGCACTGGCTGCAGCAGCTGGGCGGGCAGACCATCGTCCAGCACGCGGTCGAGAAGGTTGCCGGCGGGCTCGTCGATCCTCGCATGGCCGAGCGCGTCGTTGGCCCGCTGACGCATGGCGACGGCGCGCACATGTTCGCGGTGGAAGGCGGTTATGGCACTTGAACTGAATCGGCGATGGGCACGCCTGCAGCTGACATCGAAGGCGCGGATTCGACTCTACCGCAAGATCGCGAAGATGCTTTCGAACGGGATGCCACTGCTGAAGATTCTCGAGGAACTAGAACTGCGTGCGTCGCACGAAGGGCGCAAACCGAACGAGCCGATAGCACTGACGCTGGCCGATTGGCGCAGCGTCGTGCAGAACGGCGGGATGCTGGCCGAGGCGATGTTGTGGTGGGTACCGCACGCGGAGCAGATGATAGTCATGGCGGGCGAACAGTCGGGGCGGCTCGAAGTCTCGTTGGTCAACGTATGTGCGCTGGTTCAGTTCAGCCGGCGAATCAGGGCGTCGGTGGTCGGCGGCCTCACTTATCCGGCCGTGATCCTGTCAATGACGGTCGGGTACCTGTATCTGTTCGGCCAGTTCGTGATTCCGCGTTTCGCGACTATCGTCAGCCCGGAACGCTGGCACGGCGTGGCGCGCTCGCTGTACGACCTGTCGCGCTTCGTGCAGGGATGGATGGTGTATTGCCTGCTGATCGCCGCGTTGCTGGCCGGCGCGCTGATGTTCTCGATGCCGAGATGGTCGGGGCGGCTGCGCACCGTGCTCGATCGCTACCCGCCGTATTCCGTTTATCGTCTGATCATCGGTTGCGGCTTTCTCGTCGCACTGTCGTCGCTGCAGTCGGCCGGCTTTACCGTCGAGAAATCCCTTGCGCGACTGGCCGTGGATGCTAGGCCGTGGCTGCGGCAACGTATTGACGACATGTTGTTCGGCGTGAAGTCTGGATTGAACGTCGGGGAGGCGATGAAGAATGCCGGCTATCAGTTTCCGTCGGCGGAGATCGTCGACGATCTGTGTGTGTATGCGGAATACAAGGGTTTTGCGGATGCGCTGCATGTGATCGCGACCGAATGGATCGGTGAGGGGGTGGAAACGATTGAAGTGCAGATGCGCATGATTAACGGTGCGGCGATAGTCGTGCTGGCGCTGGTCCTGTCGTGGCTGATTACCGGGTTCTTTGGCATTCAACAGGAAATCTCTGGACTCGCGCACGCAATGCATTGATTGACGCTGTGAGACCCGAATGCCGGAATTCCCAACGACACGGCGGCCTATCAGGATGGATTCGGCGTGGATCTGTCGTTTTGAAAAATAGAGGGGAACCAAATGAAGAAATGGAATGCAGGTGTGACGATCGGGAATCCAGTGGCTCCAAAATTACGCCGTTCGCGCCACCGGCAGCGTGGCGCGTCGTTGCTCGAGGCAATTGCCTACCTCGGGATTGCCGCCATCGTCGTGATCGGCGCCGTCGCGCTGCTGAATAGCGCATTCAACAGCGCGGGCACCAATCAGCTATCCGAACAGGTGAGCGCGATACAAACCGGCGTGAAGAAGCTGTACATGGGGCAGTCGACCGGATACACCGATGTCAGCAATGCCGTGCTCCAGTCGGCCGGCGTATTCCCGTCGACCGTGTCTGTGACGGGCAGCGGGACAAGCGCGACGGCAACGAACAACTGGGGTGGCGCGGTCAGCGTGACAGGCACCGCGACGAGCTTTTCGATCGAATACGACAACGTACCGGCCTCCGTGTGCGTCAACGCGGTCGTCTCGGGCGGCAGCTGGTCGTCGATCCAGATCGGCGGCACGACCGAAACTACACTGCCGATCTCGCCAGCCAAGGCCGCGACAGATTGCGGAGCGAGTGGTTCGACGACGATCACCTGGACGTCGGTGTGACCGCGCCGAGGTCGCTGCGTCATGTATATGGCGGTGCGTTTGCACGGGACCGGCCATGTATCTGATCTGGGTTGTCGCTGCGCTGGGCGCAATTTTTGGCGCGTATGTGCTGCTCGACGGCGAATCGGCGCCGCAGCCACTCGAATCCTCGTCAATCGTGTTCGCCACCAACATGAGCCAGTACCGTCAGGCAGTCGTCGCGTATGCGATCGGGAATCCAGCTTTCGTGGGGAGTGTGCCGACGACTGCGCTCGCGCCGTTCCTGGGCGAAAACGTGCCAAACGGACTCTGGAGGAACTACGTGCAGCCGAACACGGATGCGGCTGGCAGCCTCGTTGTGGTCTACGCGACAGCAGCGCCGGCGCCGACCGTCATTGCGAGCATGGAGCAGCTCGCGCAGGGATCCGCGCTGGCCGGCGTCGCGCTCGGTTCGACGGTCGTGTCGCCGGGCAATCCGGCCGTGCCGTTGCCGGCGGCACTCGTCAATGTCATTCCGAACGGAATGCCGGTATGGATGGCACAAGCCTATGAATAGTCCAGTGCATCCGGCCTGCACCGCATCCGGCCCGGCTCCGGTGAGTCGGCGGACAGCGTCGTCCGGCCGGCGGCACTCGCGCGGATTCACGATGATCGAGATGCTCGCGGTGCTCGCGCTCGCAGCGATCATCGTCGCAGGCATTACGGTGATGGCGAACTCGGCGCTCGAGGATGCGCGCGGGCAGCAGGCCGCGCTCTACCAATCGAAGCTGGCCGCGGCCGCGACTCAATTGATCCGGCAGAACTACGCGACGCTCGCGTCGGAGGCGAGCGTGACCGTACCGGTCGTTGCGAAGATGACCGGCACGACGTATCAGATGTCGACTTATCTGCCGTCCGCAATGTCCGGCACGAACGCATACGGGCAAACGCCATGTCTGCTGATCTACGGCGGCGACAAGCCTGGTTCGTTGCAGGCGCTGCTGGTCACGGAAGGTGGTGCGTCGATTCCCGATCCGGAACTTGGCTACATAGCGGCGAACGCCGGCGCAGGCGGTGGCTCGATTCAGGTGGCGAACAACCCCGCTGGCGCGGCCAACGGCGCATTCGGCAGTTGGAAGATTCCGGCGCCGAATCCCGGCGCGGCATCGTGCTCTGGAACGAAGACCGGCGCCGGGCATCTGGTCAGCCTGCTTTATTACGACGGCGCGCAGTCCATGAATTCCGACTATCTGTATCGCGTCGCGGTGCCCGGCGACCCGGCCGCCAACACAATGCAGGTGCCGATCATTCTTGCTCAGCAGACCGACTACTCGCTCTGTTCGCAGGCACAGGTGGGCGCGATATCGGCGGATGCCGCTGGCAATGTGCTGAACTGTTCGTCGGGCGGGCAGTGGACGCCGCAGGCGTCGTTCCATTGGCGCGAGCCGGTTGCGAACGCGGCTGCGCTAGCGTCGGTGCCGGCCAATGCCGGCGACGTGCGGATGACGCTGGCAACGAACCGCGCGTATACGTTCAACGGGACGACGTGGCAGGCACTGGCGGTCGACGAGGACGGTAACTTGGCACTGGGCAATGCTGGGACGATCAGCGCCGCCTGTTCGACACAGGCGTCGGGGACGACGCTGATAACGACCGATTCAACCGGGCGCGTGCTGTCATGCCGTGATGGCGTGTGGCAGGCTCAGGCTGAGATCAATCCGCAATCGGTGCCGACGGACACCGACTGCGCGGTGCAGGTCGGCCAGGCGGGAACCAGCGACTTTCCGTGCGGCACGCCGGCCGGCCCAATTTCGTACGACGCGACGATGGGCTATTACAAGTCCACCGTTACGCGCAACGTGCAGAGATTGCCGGCGAATGGCGCGATTGCCGTCTACGCATGGACGCATCTGAACGATGCATTCGTTACGTCGTGCCCAAGCGCAGGCGGGCCGCAGGACTTGACGAGAGGAGCCGGTGCATATGCGACGGTGCTCGTCGAACTACTCAACTTAGATCTGGCGGACGGCAGCAATCTGGTGGCGAAGGTCGTAAACCAGTCGTCGCTCGTGAGGGGCGACTTGGCGAACGTGCCGGTCAACATGACGAGCGCCTTGCCGCTGAACAAGAACGGCTATGCGGTACGCGTGACCACGTTCTGGATTCTGTTCGGCGGTGCCGATTCGACATCGTTCCAACCGAGCTTCTGTGGCACGGGGAACAACATTTTTCCGGCGACCGGGGTGGTGACATCGTGGAACATCACACCGATCTACTGACGCGAACTCGCCACCGCTCAGGACAGCGCGCGGTCCCATCCGCGCGTCAATGCGGCGCCAGAGTCTGCAGCATCTCATGTAGATCGAGCCGGCTGTACGCGGCGCGCAGCACGTCGCGCGGCAGGCACTGTTCCTTGGAGACGAGGCTGAACAGATGATCGTTGAGCAATCGCGACATGTTGTCTTCCTTGCGCTTCATGAACTCGGCCAGATAAGGCAACTTGGCCGGATCGGTCAGCATGCCGGCGATCTGCTGATTGTTGTTGAAGAGCAGTTCGCTTGCGAGCACAAAATTTTCGCCGTCCTGGGTGGGCACCAGGCATTGGCAAATCACCCCGATCAGGCAGTTCGCGAGTGCGGCTGCGTAGCGTTCGCGCTGCTCGGGCGGAAAGAACGACAGCAGTCGCGTGACGGTGCCGGCGGCGCTCGCCGTGTGCATCGTGGCGAGCACGAGGTGCCCGGATTCGCCGGCCTGCAGCGCGGTCTCGGCCGTTTCGGGATCACGTACCTCGCCGACCATGATGACGTCCGGTTTTTGGCGAAGCGCCTCGCGGAGGCCCGCAGCGAAGCTCGGCGTGTCGGTCGGAACCTGTCGTTGCGAAACGATCGACGTGCGCCCTTCGAGTTCGTACTCGATCGGCTCTTCGATTGTGATGATGTGGCTGTTGCGCGTGCGGTTGATATGTTCGAGCAGCGACGCGATTGTCGTGGTCTTGCCGGAGCCGGTCGGGCCTGTGACGAGCACGAGGCCTTTCGCGCTGTCGATCATCGAACGCACGTAGGCGGGCAGACCGAGGCGGTCGAGCGGAAGCGGTTCGAGCGGGAGGCGGCGGATCGAGATCACGATCTTGCGGCCGGCATTGGTGCGATAGATGTTGCAACGCAGCCGGCAGCGCGTCAGTACGAATGGACGATCGATCGCTCCGTTCTGCAGCTGTGCTTCCCAGTCCGGTTCGATGGCCGCGAGCGTGGGCGCCATCTCGCTGAACAGAACAGGCTCCTCGCCGACGGCCAGCCATCCGCGCGGCGCCTTGATCATGATCGGGCGGTCCTGCTCGATATGAATGTCGGTGAAGGTTTGGCGCAGATCGATAAGTTCGAGAATCTCGCGCGTAATGTCGCGGCGCACAGGCATCGGGGCGTTCATGGCTGATGGTGTCCTAGCGATTTCAAGATAGACGGAAACTTACATGAAAAACTTCAAGGTGTGTCGGGAAGGTCTCCGTGGACCTATTTCAGATGGAGCATCGCGATGAGGTTCGCTGACAAGATGAGTGCGCTCGCTGTTAGCGGAGCCTTTGCACTGGGGACGCTTGCCGCACCCGCCGCCGCCGCAGCGGTGCCGTGGAAGAAGGCGATCGTCGATTATCAGGCGCAGGGAAAGGACCTCACGGATGTGCTGCGCGATTTCGGTTCGAGCCAGGGACTTCCTACGCGCATCGCGCCCGGTGTCAGCGGCACCGTCAGCGGGAACTTTCATTTGCCGCCGCGGCGCTTCATCGATACGCTGGCCGCATCGTTCGGCTTCGTCTGGTACTACGACGGTTCGGTGCTGGATATCACCACCGCGTCCGATCTGCAAAGCCGCCTCGTGAAGCTAGACACGGCCGGCACGGCATCGCTGCGCAGCGCGCTCGACCGGTTGCATATCGGCGACGACCGCTTCCCGATCGTGTACGACAACGCGCAAGGTACGGCACTCGTGAACGGGCCGCCGCGTTATGTGCAGATGGTGGCCGCGGTGGCAAGCCGGCTTGATAGCAATGCGGCGCGCTCGAGCGGCACTGAAGTGCGTGTATTCCCGCTTTCTCATGCGTGGGCCAAGGATCGCACGGTGCCGATCAATAATCAGACGGTGACGCTCGAAGGCGTCGCGTCGGTGCTGAACGGCATCTATCATCCGGGCAATGCTAAGAATCCGGCCCAGACGGGTGTGGATCGGGTTCGCTCCGCAGCCGCCGGTGTGAAGCGAAACGTCCCCCTGAATAATGTGAACGGTCTGGCGGATAGTGGCGCGTCGGTGCCACCGCCGATTCCACTAGGCGAGAAGGGAAAGGGCATGTTCTCCGGGCTGACAGGGCAGCCTTCGTCGGCAGTGATGGCAGCGGTCGGCGAGCCGCCCGCGCCGGACGGTGCACCCGCGGAATCGTCGGATGACGATCGGCTGCCGGTGATCGTCGCCGATCAGCGTACCAACTCCGTCGTAATTCGCGACAGAACCGACCGGATGACGCAGTATGGCGCGCTGATCGAGCGCCTCGACGTGAAGCCGCAACTGATCGAAATCGAGGCGCACATCATTGAGATCGACGATAACGCGCTGCAGCAGTTGGGCATCGACTGGACCGCGCACAACAGCCATGTCGATCTGCAGACGGGCAGCGGCACGGGTCCGCAAAACATGTACAACGGAGGCACGATCACGCAGAACTTCGGAAATACGACGCTGGCCGGCAACGTGATCGCGGCGGCTTCACCTGTGGGTGCATCGCTAGCCGCCGTGCTAGGTGACGCGGGCCGGTACCTGATGGCGCGAGTATCCGCATTGCAGCAGACCGACGCCGCGAAGATCGACGCGAGCCCGAAGGTGGTCACACTGAACAACATCGAAGCGGTGATGGACAACCAGACGCAGTTCTTCGTGCCGGTGACGGGCTACACCGCGGCGGACCTATACAGCATTTCGGCCGGCGTATCGCTGCGTGTGTTGCCGATGGTCGTCACCGAAGACGGACACACGCGGATCAAGCTCGATGTTGCGATCCAGGACGGCCAGGTGAATACAGCGAAAACTGTCGGCAACCTACCGACAGTGACCAACAGCACGATCGATACGCAGGCCTTCATCGACGAGGGGCAGGCCCTTCTGATCGCCGGCTATCGCGCCGAAAGCGATTTGAACGGCGTGACCGGGGTGCCGATGCTGTCGAAGATCCCGCTGGTCGGCGCGTTGTTCCGAACCAAGAACACGCAGAGAAACCGGATGGAGCGGCTGTTTCTGCTTACACCGCGTGTCATTTCCCCGTGATCGCGCATGCGGGTGGCCGGCGGGAGAGGATCGTGCAGATGGACGAACGTAATACTAACGAAACCCAATGTGGCGGCGATGCGTTGCCGTGCGGCATCGTGGTGCTCGACGCCGCAGGAGCGGTGGTCACCGCAAACGCTCGCTCGCTGGCGATGCTTGGCATCAGGCTGCCGGCAGGGGTTGATTTTTCGGTCGCGCTCGCCGAGCACTTCGAACTCGACGACGTGCCGATGCAACGCGAATTAGAAGTAGGCAGGCAGATTCGGGTCGGCCGTGTGACGTTATGGATTCAGTCCGGGCCATGGACCCCCGGTTCGGGCGCGACGGTTGCCGTCACCGATGTGACGACTCTCATGCGGTCGCTCGACGAACGGACGATGTCGCTTCGCTTCCTGTTGCACGACCTGCGATCGCCTCTCAATTCGATCGGGGCGCTCACGCAGCTGGATGCAAGCGACCCGGACGCGTTCGAGCGGTGCGGCGGCATGCAGCAAATCACGCAGCTCGCGCATTACGTTCTGTCATTGGGTGAGCAATTCTTATTCACATCCGTCGCCGAGCATCTGGAAGCGCGGGATTTTCGGCGTTTCGATTTGCGGGCGACCTTGCGTCAAATAATTTCGCACCTTGAAGTTACGGCGATCCACTGCGGTGTGGCATTGCGTCTGTGGGTTCCTGACAGCAAGCCGGTGTGGGTGAACGGCATGCGGAATTTCGTCGCGCGTGCAATGCAGAACGTGATCGATAATGCGGTGCGTGCATCGCCACGCGGCGAAACGGTGACGGTATCGCTGCGGCAGAGCGGCGCGTTCGTTGACGTGCTCGTCGACGACGCCGCAGGCGGGCTGCCCGGATTGCCGCTGGGCGAGCGGCTTACCGATTTCGAGAAATTCGGGAGCCAGTCATCGTCAGGCTTCGGCCTGGGGTTGAGGCTCGCAGTACAGATCATCGCAATTCACGGCGGCGCGTTGCACGCGGAATTGAATGGGAACGGCGGCACGTTGTTCGTGTTGCGGCTGCCGTGCTTAAACCCGCCCGTGCCGGCGACGGAACCGGTCTCGCTAGTTGAGGCGGACCGGGCATTGCAGGCGAATCGCGCGATCCCATAAGGGCGCATACCGTCAATCGGAGACTGGATTATGAAATCGCTTGCGGGAAAGCAGATACGCATTTTATTCGTTGAGGACGACATCGCTCACCATGCGCTCGTCCACGCGTGGCTCAGGAATGAGGGCTACCACGTCGACGCGTTCCATGATGGGCTCGAGGCGCAGCATTTCCTGGCCGACAATTGGGCGGATCTCGCGATCCTCGATTGGGACCTGCCGGGCGTCAGCGGTGACAGGCTGCTGCACAAGATCCGCGGGCGTTCGCAATCGACGATGCCGGTGATATTCCAGACCGTGCATTCGGCAGAGTCCGACATCGTAAAGATTCTCGATGCGGGCGCGGACGATTATCTCGTCAAGCCGTACGATCGCGACGTTCTGTTCGCACGCATGCGTGCGCTGCTTCGACGGTTTTCATCGGCGAACATCGGCGGCCGCAGGATGTTCGTGGAAGATGCGGTGCTCGACCAGTCGGGGCGTGCCCTGGTCGTCGGCGGTGTCGCACACACACTAGGCACGAAGGAGTTCGATATATTGTGGCATTTCGCGCGGCATCTCGGGGCCGTCGTGCTGCGACAGGACCTGATGAGCGTCGTGTGGGGCTGGGGCGCATCGGTCCAGAGCCGCTCCGTCGACATGTATGTCAGCCGGTTGCGCGCTAGCTTGAAGGCCGCTGGTGTTCGATGGAGCATCCAGTCCGTCTATGCGACCGGTTATCGGCTGACATTGACTCCGGGGACTGACGCGCAGCACGAAGCCCCTTCGTTCGTGCGGGAGTCGTCATGACGCCAACATCGTTGTTCAGCAGTTTTCCGCGCAGAATGCTTGATCGGTCGTTCAGCGGGTCGGTGGGCCGGTGCATCGTAGCGGTGCTGATCGCCGTGTTGCCGATGACGGAGTCCGCGGCGGCGTCGGTCGACTGGACACGTGGCAACTTCGATTACGCGACGACAGGCGCGAACGTCGTTGACGTTCTGAACGCGTTTGCGTCAGCGCAGAATCAGCCGGTAAGCGTCGATGGCCCGCTGAACGGGGTGGTCGCGGGACGTTTCTCAATGGCGCCGGTACGCTTTCTCGATACGCTGGGAAGTGAGTTCGGTTTTGTCTGGTGGTACGACGGCGCGGTGCTGCGCATATCGCCGGCGGCGGCACAGATCTCGCTCGCGTTGCGGCCTCAGGTCCTGACGCCGAATGCGCTGGTTGCCGCGTTGACCGGTGCCGGCCTGACTGACGCGCATTTTCCGTTGTCGATCGACGCCGATACGCATGCGGTCAACGTAACTGGCCCGGTTGCATACGTGAATCGCATTCATGCGACGAGCGATCGTCTTGAGCGCGATGCGGGTTCGAGTACGCTGACCGCGGTTCGTATATTCAGGCTGACCCATGCGAGCGCTGCCGACGATGTTCGTATCGTCGATGGCAGGAGGTTTGTGATCCCCGGCGCCGGGACGTTGTTGCGCCACCGGTTCCGGCCACACCAGACAGACGCGGCTGGAGGCGCGGTGCCTGAATTGATCGAACTCGGACGCCCGTTGCCGGTGATCGAGGCTGATGCGCGAACCAATTCGCTGCTGGTGCGTGATGTGCCGTGGCGGATCGCGGCGGACGAAGCGCTTGTGAAGGATATCGATGTTCTGCCGAACGTCGTGTCGATCCAGGCCTGGGTCGTCGACGTCGACGCTGACGAATTGCGTGCGCTCAAGGACGGCTTGCCAGCGACATTTGCACGACACTTCGGTGACGACGGTGATCGCGTGAAAGCGAGCGTCTGCATCGTTCCCGACGGCGGTCGCATGCTGATCGACAGGTTGCGCGGGTTCGCGATCGCGCACCGCGCGGCGATGAATGTCTCTAGGACGCTCTTGACACAGGACCGCTCGCCGGCCGTATTGGACCGGCACGAGGAACAACTGGCGGGCGAGCCCGAAGATCCGTCGCGGGATCTGTGGCTGTCGGTCAGGCCGACGGTGCACGGCAATACCGCAGGGGCGATGATCGAGCTGAGCGTCGATATCGGGCATTCGGACGGCAGCGACGACCATCGACGCGTCCACGGAAGTGTTGCCCTCGGCGAGGGACTGCTGGTGACGACGCCGCGCGATGCGCCGGATCGTCCAGGCGCGTCGCTGCGGTTGATGCTGCTGGTCCCCCGCATCGCCGCATAGCGGTGTAACCGCAGGTGGCCGCGCGGAATGGGGCGCTGCCCGTCAGGCGCGCAGCCACATGAAATTGCCGGATGCGATGCCCTCGAACATCTCGTCGCCCGATTCGAGGATGTTCTTCTGCCAATAGCGTCCGTGCTCCGCGTAATGCGCGAATACGTCCGCCAGAAATTCGCCTGACACGTCGTCGGTCATCGGCACGCGCATCAGCAGCACGATGGATCCGGTGTCGGAATCGAGGCACAGCTGGGCCTGGTCCTGCGCGTAGATCAGCAGGTTGGCCTCGAGCATGAGGCGGAATACGACTAGCGTTCGCCCCGGAGTGACCGCACCGAAGTGGAAACACACATAGAGCGAGTCCGGGTCGGTTTCGTAATTCTCTAGGCGGACGTCGAAGCCCTCGACTTCCAGCGCTTGGGTCGCTACGATATATTTTGCGTCGGGTAGCCCAACCACATTGCAAATTTCATGGATCAGCCCGGTGAAGCGTTCCCTGCTCATGGAATCGGCTCTCCATACCGAAAAGGGTTTAATAAAAAAAGCGGAGCAGGGAGGCCGTGCCTCCCGCTTCCGCAAGCGTCATACGGTACGACAGGTGCGCGGACCATCCGCAGACTATCGTAGCCTTACTGCCCCTTCGCCGCGTCGGCGATGTTCTTCACCCCGTTGTTACCAACCGATGCCAACGCAGATGTCGTCTGCTGTTGCATGTTGATCATCATCGATGCCATCGTCATGGCATTGTTCTGGTCGGCCATTTGCTGCATTTGGCCGACCATGTCTGCGCTTTGGGCACCGGCCTGCTGAACACCTGCTGCTGCTGTAGAAGACATAATCGCAACTCCTGTTGAAGGTCTGGGGAACGTGCTGCTGACTACTTGGTGACCCTTCCGGGTGGGTAAACTACACAATCGCTGTTAGGTAATCATGTCGAAGCGCCGTGCCGCTCCTGCAGTGAAAGCACGATGCGGCGAGCGGCAATCATGCCCCGGTACAGCTTCTGCAGATCGGTGCGCTCGCCGTTGCTGCTAGCCATCTGCGTCGCCTGGCTGATGCGGCGCGCGGTCTCATCGAATGCCGCGGCGATGCGAGCGATCCGCTGTGCGCTGTCGGGTGCGTCGAGCACCACGTCGAGCGTGCTCAGATCCTGGGTGAGAGGTGTCAATGCGTCATACATGTTGGTTCCTTCGGTTTTCAGTTGTCTTCGTCAACACTATTGCTTTCGAACAGGTGCTTGGTTCCGTCCGGTGTCTCGATATAGCGCAACCCGCCTGTCGCGACAACTTCGGTAAATTCGACGTCGGCGGTCGGCGCTTTGGTTTCCTTGACGTCGATGTCGATACGCTTGATGTTGCGGTCTAGGTCGGCGCGGACACCGGCGATCAGTGTCCGGAAGGTCGTCATTGCGCGTACGTTGCCGGTGACGTGAAATACGCCGTGGCCGGCATAGCTGACGGTTGCCCCCGTTCCTGCCAACGACTGCTGAATGTTCGTGACTACCTGCTGCGCAACGTCATACGCGCGCCGAGCCTTGCCGGGGGCCAATGCATTCATGATCTGCTGTGCCTTGGTGCCATCCTCGTTCAGCGGCACGATGCCTTCGACTGCCACGCCGTCCTTGTGGGGCAGTGCGTGCAAATCGACGAAACCGGCGCGATGCAACGCGCCGTCGACTTCCCCCGCCAGAAAAATCGGATCCGGCTTCACGTTCGCAGCTTCGCTCGACTGCGCGCCGGCGAACATTGCACCAAGCGTGCCGACACCAGCCGTGCATATGAGCGCGGCGGCCGTCGTGCGCCAGTCCATTTTGCGGGATGCGGCCAGGATCGCAAGCGTTGACCTGAACCCAGGCTTGCCGGCTTCTGCTTTTGCTTCTGCTTCGGGCGAAGGCTCGCGGCATCCTGTGGGGGGTGCCGGTGCGTTTGTGTCGTCCCATTCGCACTGGGCGTCTGCTGCGATCGGTGGGAGGGCCGCAGGTTCGGCCGTCTTCCACAGGCCTGCCAGCAGGTCAAGATCGCGCGGCCAGTCGGCACCGTCCGGGCCGACGCAGAACACGACGTCGCCAAAGGGCACCGCGACGAAATCCGCAACCAACACCTTATCGAGGTTTGACGACTCAATAGACGACAAGCCGCTTTCGTCGATTACCAGCTTCACTTCGTCGACGGTCCAGTCGGAGATGCAGATGTCCGCGTCGTCGTCGCCGCTTATCCGGAAGACTCCGCTCGCGAGCGGAATATGGGCTCCGGCGTGAGTTCCTGTCAGTACTCGAAGCGCCTTCATAAACGTCGTTCCCATTGATCCAATGATGGCCGAAGTGCTCGGTTTTCCTTCGCGCTGGCGTTTCGCCAGCAGCAACCGTCAATGTCAGTGTAGGTTCAGCCGTGTAGAAGAGACGTAGGAGAGCGAATTTTTCACACCAAATCCGAAGCTGACGAGGGAGAATCCGCGGGCTGAGACGTGCCGTTGACGATGTCCAGAATGCGCTGCCGGACCATCGCGATCGATTGCTCGCCTTCGGTATAGTCGATGCTGGAGTCGCGGCGTGCGAGCAACGCGTCAAGCGACAGCGCATGCAGTTTCGCGGTGACCGGCGCACGCCCGTCGCTAGGCGCGGACGCCAGCGCCGCGTTCCGGTACGCCTGCAGTCGCGCGGGTTGCCGGCTCTTCACCATGCTTAGCGGAGCGATCATCTTGAGCAGATATGGGACGAGCAGAAGCGGCCCGTCGTGCGGCATTTTCGATAGGAGATCGAGTGCCGCCTTCGTTCCTGCGATCGCCAACGTCGACGATAGGTCCGGTGCACCGCTGTTTGCCTTCGCCAGTAGCTGCATCGGGCTGGGCAGTGTATGCGGCGAGAGTGCACGCATCTTGCCCGGCTTGATCGCGTGAACGCTACCGGTGCGCTTGCGGTCGCCCGGATTCTGCTGGCGCGGCTGCCGATCGTCTTGTCCTTTACCCTGCTTTTGACTTTGCTGCTGTGGGTGGTCACCGCCGCGATTGCGGCCGTGTTCCTGACCTTGGCGTGATTGCTCTCGCTCGCATTCGCGTTCGTGATGACCTTGCTGCCGGTCGCCTTCTCGATGTCGTTCTTGTTCGGAGCCGACGAGATTCAGTGCATGATCGTGCCCCTCGCCGCTTTTCGCGCGCCATTTGCCATACATATCGGCCCGGGGCCGCTGGCCGAGCTTCGCTAACTTCTGCGAGACTGCCGACGGCTGCCGATGCGTGCCGATGAAGGACTTTCCCTTCCAGAAGGCGGCAGACATCTTGTTGTGCAGCATCCGTGCGCGCTGCGCTTTCGTATGTTGAATCTTGATGCGCGCGAAGGCGCCCGACTGATGCGTTTGCTCGGCGTGCGACTCGTTCGCGAGCTCGTCGGTCTGATGATTTTGACGGCCCTGATTACCACGGATACGGGAGTTCATGACGGTATCGCCAAAGTGATAATTTCATTAGCAAAGCGAAGTATTGACGAAGACGCCCATGCGCCCGTTGCGAAGAGTGTGACGACCACGGCGACGAGTTTGACGGCGGAGGAAATACTCTGGTCCTGCAGTGACGTGATCGCCTGGATGAACGACACGGCGAGGCCTGTCACCGCAGCGACGACGATGGCAGGAATCGACAGTGAAAGGCACAGCATTAGCCCTTCGGTAGTCACGCGGACAAGGGTATCGGTTTCCATGGCATTGCCTTAGCGATAGGTCATGATGAGGCCGTGAACCAGTGCCGACCATCCGTTCATCGCGACGAACAGCAGCAGCTTGAAAGGAATGGCGACGTTGGTCGGCTGGACCTGGTTCAGACCCATCGCCATCAAGACGTTCGCAATGACGATATCGACAACCGAAAAGACGATGTATAGTAAGAATCCGATCTTGAAGGCATCGGTCATTTCAGTGAGCGTGAAAGCCGGCGCCAGCACGATCAGATCGTTTTCCTGCAGTTTCGATGCAATGTCCTTGGGCCAGATCAGTGAGGCCGAGTGGACGAAGAAGCGCTTTTCCCGGACGCCCGCGTGTTTTTTCAGGAACTGACGGAACGGCTCCTTAGCAGCGTCGAACACGCTGAGGACGAGTGTCGACGAATCGGCCGTGGGCATACGACGTGTATTCTGCATTGTGTCCATCGCCTGGATTCCTATCGGCGCAATCACATAGGCTGATACGAGTATCGCAATGCCGTTGAGCACCATGTTGGGCGGAACCTGCTGGACGCCAAGCGCATTGCGCAGCAGCCCGAGCACGACCACGATCTTCGCGTAGGAGGTCGCAACCATCGCGACGAACGGAATGAGGCTGATTGCGACAACCGTCAGCAGCAGCCCTGTGAGGTCACTGAATTGAACCATGGCCGCGCGGCAGTTGGGTAAGACGAACCCCGAGATGGTCGCCTACGCTGACCAGTTCGCCAAAGGCGATCGTCTGGCCGTACGTGACGAGGCGTACGCGCGCGTCCGGAATCTGGGTCGGCAATTCGAGCACGTAGCCGGCGCGGAGTGCGGATAGCTGGGCAACAGGCATCGAAACGGTATCGATTTCGAGTTTCAACGGTAGGTCGAGATCGCTGATTCCGACCGGGGAATCGATAGAGTCGGTGAGCGGGGCATTGATTCTCGTGTCGTGACTCACGGTGGGATCCTCGATGAGTGTGAGTGACTGGTGGGTCATGTCGACCTTCGCGCGCAATTGCCGGGTGCCGTAGCATCCCCACGCAAGCTCGACCTGGGCCGGCCCTGCGGCCTGCCGCAGCATGGCAGTGACATGCTGCGCGACGAAGCGGAGGATGACGTCACCTTCGCGCAGCGAGTCGAGTTGGGTGACGTTCATCATCCTTTCCCCGATCGTCACGCGGCCCGGTATAACGATCTCGCTGACGCGCTGCGCATACGGCGTGAACTGTCGATCGACGAAACGCTCGAGCGCATCCAGCCAGCCGGTGTCGATATGCTCGAGCGTCGCGTCGATGCGGCGCTCGCCCAGCCGAAATGTCAAAGAACAGCAGGATTGCGCGCCTGCGTCCGGCGCGCGATCAACCGCCACGACGTCAACGCCGGCAATGCCTAGCGATTCGAATGCCCGGGCTAGTGGGGCGAGCAGCAGTGCGCCGACCGCATGCCGCAGCGCCGCATTTTTTCCGGCATGCGGCGAGAAGACGCTGGTGAGCTCGGGATGCTGTGCGATGTCGATACGCACAGATGCGAGCTGTGTGCACCAGCGCAGTTGCACGATCGCCGCACGATCGGAAGCGATGACGTTGTGTGTCGCGATCGTCCAGCCGGTCAAGCCGTGCGTGTGAGCAAGTGCGGCCTCGAGACGCTCGTCAACCGCGAGCCGATGCTGCCGAGCCGTAGATGCGGCGAACGAAGGCAAGCGGGCCGGATCGAGGGAAACCACTGGCTGCGCACCGTGCGATTGTGGTGTGTTCATTTCAGGTCAGTTGACGATGATCTCGATGCCATACCGGCGGTCGATTGGCGTGTACATGGCCTGCGTTAGGTTGTCGCGAAGCGTTGTTTGATGCCTCAAGATTAGCTGGGCCGAGGCGAGATCGGCCGTTTGAAAACGAAGTGTCAGGTCGAAACGCGAAATCGTGATATCGACCGTGCAGTTCTGCAGAGGTTCGGTATCGATCGGAACCGAAAGATGCCAGTTGCCTTGGCTGAGGACGACCGGATTCGAGCAAAAGTTTCCGATCCTCCGGACGATTGCATCGATCATGCGCTTGCCGGCTCCTGCGTCGGTAGAACGAGCGTCGGCTACGGGTGCCGGCGGCGCTATCGCAAGCGGCATGTCGGCGTGAATGCCTGCATAGCGATCCGTCCGTGCGCAGGCGACGCCGCATCGATTACGGGTACTGTCGTCAGATTCATCGTCAGACTCGTTGCGCGCCCCAGCGCGTATTTCATCTATAGGCGATCGGTCGTTCAAAGCGACAATGGTCGCTAATCCTTCTGTGTCGGTGTCATGCGGTCGATCGACATCAAGTGCGCCGAATGTCCGATGCGACGCGTCGGCTTCGCGCTGCGGCTCCGTTGGCACATGCTCCGGCTGGTCACTAAGCTGTGCGATGAACACCGGCTGCCGGGGAGTGGTCGGCACGTCAATCGGCGGCGGCGTGACAGGGTCGTGCTGCGGCGGTCCGGGCAGGTTAGCGGAACCGGGCGGCTCGGCCGCTTGGGCGAGCAGCTTGCGAAAGTGTTCGGCATGGCGACGTGGATGCGACGGCGCCGTGGCGGACGTCTGCGCCGGACGTGTGGACGAATCCGGGATGATCCGGACACGGTGATGCGAGTCGGTATGCATGGTTGCTGGGGATTCCGGTTATAACTCCAGACGGCCGACTGGTTGCAGATTGACGTGCGAACCCAGCTCCTGGTACGAATAGACGGGAAGCCAGCCGAGGCGCGTCTCGATCATTCGCTTGAGGTAGCGGCGGATGTCCATCGACGCCACGAGCGCGATTTGCTCCTGTGCCGCGTCGCCGACGATGTCCGAGATTTTGGCAACGAGCTCTTCGATCTCGTCGGGCGGCAGCGCGAGGAAGTTGCCGGTCGGTGTCTGCTTGATCGACTGGCGAATATGTTGCTCGAGTTGGACGTCGACTACCACGGCCTGCAGATCACGCGTGCCGCCGCCGGTGGCACGGTAGGCTATCAGCCGGCCGAGCTCCATGCGCGTGTACTCGGTGAGCATCAGCATGTCTTTTTCCTTCGGTCCCCAGGTGATGAGGCTCTCCGTGATGCTGCGGATGTCTCGGATCGGTACCTGCTCTTCGAGTAGCCGTCGCAGGACATCGGCCATTTTCTGCAATGGGAGCGCCTTCTGGACCTCAGTGACGAGGCCCGGATAGTCTTCGTTCAACTGGTCGAGAATCCATTGCGCTTCCTGGATCCCGAGGAACAGATGGGAATGCTTGCGCAGCAGGTAGATGGTGTGTTCCGCGACTACGGCTTCCTGCGTCGGCTCTTTCGCGTTGCCTCCTGCGGATTTGGCCCGAGCAACCGATTCGGCCACCGTCGAACGGCCGTGGGGAACATCGAAGATCATTACTTCGTACGTGTCCTCAGGAAGGGTTGCGTCGGTCCACATCATGATGCCTGGAAATGGCAGGCCGACCTCGGCTTGGAGCGATGCACGCTGCCCGTCGAACGCATTGTCGAGCGAGTCGCCGTCGAGCCTGCGACTAAGGTCTGTCGACAGGCGGACACCGAGCGGGCAGGTAAACGCGGGCGGACGCGGCAGGATCGACGGTGCCTCGCCTTTCGCGCCAGCGCGCTGCAGCGACATGACGGGTTTGCCGCTGCCGGCTCTGTGACCGCCCTGCGTCTTTTGCAGTCGATGACCGGCAAAGGCTAGCGTGGCGGCGAGCAGGAGGAAGAGCGGAGCGGGAAAGCCCGGCACTGCCGCGAATCCCATCAGGAGCAGCGCCGCGAAGTACAGCGCGCGCGAACTGCTCGCGAACTGGCGCTTGATGTCCTCACCGAGCGAAGAGCCGGAATCGCCGTTGCCCTCGTCCACACGCGTGATCATCACACCGGCGGCAACCGATATCAGGAGCGACGGGATCTGCGACACCATCGCGTCGCCGATCGATAGCACGGAAAAGCGATTCGCCGCTTCGCCGGCAGACATTCCGTGATAGGCGACGCCCACCGCGATACCTGCAATGATATTGACCATTGTGATCATCAAGCCGGCGATTGCGTCGCCCTTCACGAACTTCATCGCGCCGTCCATGCCGCCATGCAACTGGCTTTCGATCGCGAGCCGCGTGCGCTTGCGCCGCGCCTCATCGGGCGTGAGTATGTTTGCCCGCAGGTCTGCGTCGATGCTCATTTGTTTGCCGGGCATCGCGTCCAGCGTAAAGCGCGCACCCACTTCGGCGACGCGCTCGGAACCCTTCGCGATCACGATGAATTGCACCACCGAGATGATCACGAAAACGACGAGGCCAACCACGAGGTTACCACCGACGACGAGTTCGCCGAAGCTCTCGATGATGTCACCAGCGTCGGCGTGCAGCAGGATCGATTTCGTCGACGCGATGTTTAAAGACAGCCGGTAGAGCGTCGTGAACAGCAGGACGGACGGGAATGCGGACAGCGATGCGATATGGCCAACGTACATCGTGACCATCAGCAGCGTAACGCTGATCGTGATGTTGATCGCCAGCAGCGCATCGATGATCATGGGCGGTAGTGGCAGGATCATCAAGGACACGATCGCTATCAGCAGTATCGTGATGCCGATTTCGCCGACACCGGGCAGCTTGAAAGACTTGAGCTTGAAAGACTTGAGCATGTTTCATTTCCTATCACGAGGGCTTGAGTTTGAGGCCGTCGACCCACTTCAGGATGGTAGCCACGACTTCGAAAAGCTCCTCGGGAACCGGATGCCTTTCCGGAACCTTATGCAGCATCCGGGCGACGGGCGGGTTCGCAACGATGGGCACACCGCATTCGGTTGCGTAGCGGCGTAGCAAGAGCGCTTCGCCGTCGAGCCCTTTCGCAATCACGATGGGAACAGGGCATTCGACCGGATCGTAGCGAAGCGCGACCGCGTAGTGGACGGGGTTCACCACGACCACGTTCGCGCGGCGCATGCCGCGCTTCGGTTCCTCCTTGGTCATTTCCTGGGCCAGTCGCTTGCGTTCGCCCTTGATTTCCTGGTTGCCTTCGCTGTCCTTGGACTCGCGTTTGACTTCGTCCTTCGACATCCTATTTTTCCGAATGAACTGCCAGTGCTGGATCTTGTAGTCCATCAAACCGATCACGAAAAACACACTGAGCGCAACGGTCGCTACATGCAAAACGACGGACCACAGTACGCTGGAAAGGCGCGGCAGCGTCTGCTGGAGCGAACTCGCAACGATCGGCATCGACGACTTGATTGTTTGCCACATCACCGCGACGAGCACGATGGCCTTCACCGTCATCTTTGCGAGGTCGATCAACGCGGACACGCCGAATATTTTCTGTAGACCAGTTCCGGGGTTGATCGCATCTAGCTTAGGCTCCAGCGCCTTGGTCGAGATTGCGAGGCCTGTCTGCGGTACCAGTGCAAGAAAGGCCGTCGACAGCGTGATTGCCGATATGCCACCCAGAATGGCCGCGGCATATAGGCCGATGTGCGAAAGCGTGAGCGACAGACTCTGCAGCGTCCGGTCACCGCTCGAGAAATCGATCGTGCTTCGCACGATCGAGCGCAGTGTGTCGAGTAGGTAATGTTGGCCGGCTGACAGCGACACAACCATCGCACCGAGCGTCGTGGCGTCCACAAGATCGCTGCTTTTCACGACTTGCCCGTCTTCTCGGGCTTGGTTGAGTTTTTTCTTGGAGGGCTCTTCAGTTTTCTCGTCGCTCATGGCGAACGTCCTCTGCTGACGTGGAAGGCGTGCTGCCGGAGCGCACATGCATGGATGACGTTACTGACGGTCGAGCCGAACTGTCGGCGCGGATGCGAAGCCGGGATGCTTGCGCCGAAGCGATGGGCGCGATCCGTGGCGCGGGACGGCGGCTGGCGCGCGCGCGACGGGCGCAGGTTTCCGGGAGATCATGGTTCGGTTTGGCTGCTGCTTCGCAATTCGGTGTAAGTCTTCGTGCGGACCGGGCGGCGCATACTCGCCTTTGCGTAACGTAGCGGTGACAGAGCGCGCAAGGATTGCGCACTGAATCGAATCTGATTGCCATTTGGGGAAAACGGATGGACGTTACAGAGAGCCGGTCTCCGTGTCCGGCGGCGGTTGTCGGCTCGCTCGTGGATCTGACAGGTGCTGCATTTGCGCATCATGGGATATACGCCGGCGTGGATATCGACGACATCGATCATCTTGTTTCGATGCTGCATTTATTGCGCCCAGGGAACGTCGAATTTTCCTTTTTCGACGGCTGGCTGTTAATGCTCCGGGACGAATGGAGCGAAGCCGAGGCGCTGTTCCGCAGCCAGGTGCGGCAATCGGTCTGTTTGCCGGCGAGCCAGGGCATGTTGATGAAGTGTCTGGCTGTCCGCACTGAGTTCGGGTGGCAGGACGAGGTGCGCGAGATCCTTGCAGGCGTCGGGGACAAGAGCGTACACCGCCTCGGCAAGCTTCTACTGGCGGGCGACGAGTTGAAGCGGGCGGCCGCTTCGGTGCGGCGCGGTGGCCGCTTCGTGCCCCCGGAGTCGATCCTCGAGCTAGAGGAGCACGGCGGCGAACAGATGGGAGAGGCGGCCAATGCGACAACGGCCGGCGCATTCCAGCCGTCGTCGACGTATGACATGTTGATGGCGATGCAGTACTTGCGGATCTGATATCGGCCTCATTGGAGAGTGCACATGAGCATGGCGATGGCATTGGAGGCACATTACAGCGTCACTGGTCTGGCCGAATCGGCGGCGCCGGAGGCTGCGCTTGCGCCGCAGGCTCTGATCGACAAATTCCAGGCGACGATGGAGCACGCGAGTCCTTATGCCGCACAAAGCGTGCATCACGGCGAACGCGTCGATGTCGTGTCGAGGGCGATCCAGGATCAGGCCGACTATTACCGGATGGTGCCGAACGACGTTGTGTACATGGCGCAGCATGCGAGTACGCTGCCGATGGAGAAATTAGCCGCGGCGGACATGACGGTCCAGCTCGAACTCGCCAGCCTGAACGCAGATATGCAAGTGAAAATGGCGACCGTGCAGTCGTCGAAAGACTCTGTGCAAACCCTGATGAAGAATCAGTGACATGACTGCGACCCTCATCCAAAACCCGTTGCCGCTGCGCTGGCGCCGCCGACTGCTCGTGGCCGTATTGACAATTGCACTCGCTGCATGCAAGCAGGAGTTATACGGCCAACTCAACGAGGCCGATTGTAATGAAATGGTCGCGGCGCTGCAGCAGTTTGGCGTAGACGCCGAGAAGGCGACACCAGATGGCGGCAAGAGCTGGTCAGTGAAGGTGGGTAACGGGGAGATGGTCCGCTCGATGGAGGTCCTGCGCTCGCGAGGTCTACCGCGCAAGAAGTACGACGATCTTGGCGTATTGTTCAAGAAGGACGGCATGGTATCGACGCCGACCGAAGAGCGTGTGCGATTCATCTATGGGCTGTCGCAGGAGCTTGACGATACGCTGTCGAAGATCGACGGTGTGGTCGTTGCGCGGGTGCAGATCGTGCTTCCGAACAACGATCCGCTCGCACAGTCGGTGAAGCCGTCGTCGGCCGCAGTTTTCATCAAGTATCGGCCGGATGCGAGCGTCGAGACGTTGACGCCGGCTATCAAGAATCTCGTCGTACATAGTATCGAGGGGCTGACCTACGATCAGGTCAGCGTGACGTCCGTGCCGGCAGACACGCTTGATATCGGCACGAAATTCGACCGGCCAAGCGACTCGCGGCTAATCGCGGGGACGGCGTTCGGCGTCGTGTTGTTGATCATTGCCGGTGCGTTGTGGATGCTGCGCGGCAAGAGCAATGTGATTGCAAAGCTGCGCATGCCCAGTCGCAAGAGCGCGGCATGACGGGGGCGCGTCAGCGAAACGGAAATGAACGCCCAGGACGAGTTGGCAGGCGATGTGACCGGAATCGGCGAGGAATCGGGCGCAGCGGTCGCAGCCGGCGAAGATTTTCAGCAACCCTCGTATGAGGCGCATGCCACGATCGCCGCGCGTATCCTCGAACATCATCGTTGCCGGCGAAAACTGTTCGAATGGATGCATCCAGAACGACTTTCCGCGATCCCATACGCTAAGCACCTGCAAGGCAGAAGCATGGGGGAGGCAGCCGCGCTGGCGGATGCGTGGTTGGTCGATGCCGGCCTGCCGGTACCGCCGCTCGCTTCGTTCGTTGGCCCTGCCGCCGCGCTTGCGGTGCTGCCAGTGGCCGACTGCCTTTCGTTGTTCCGGTTGCGCGCGCTGCTCGATCGCGTAGATGACGTGCGTACGTGGATCGACCGGCCGCGTCGTCAGGTGCTCGATGGCTGGATCGGCTCACACGGCAGGCGGCTCTTGATTGGCCCACAGCGCCTGTTGGTGGCCGGCGTGACGCCGCTGGGCCGTCGGCCGACGCTGAGCACAGTCGATGGCGACGCGCTCGCGTGGTCGGGATTCAGGCTGTTCGAGCGGGAGTGCGGATGGGCGCCCGACGGCCCGCTTGCGTTGTTGCAACTCGCGATGCCGGTATTGCCCGAGTCTGCTGCGCAGCAGCTACTGTCCGTGATGCCGGACGGAAGCCCAAGCTGGTCGATCCTCGCGCAGTTGCCCGTACTGTTTCCGGAGCGATCATGGTGATCTGGTTGCGCAATCCGAAGGCAGAGGGGGCCGGTGCCGGTGCCGGTGCCGGTGCCGATGACATCGTGCGTGCAGGCGAACTCTCGACGCTGGTCGACGTCGATGCCGCGTATGTCGAATTGCAAGAAATACGCGAGGAGGCCATCCAGATGGCTCGCATCGAAGCAGGAGCTATCGTCGAGGCAGCGACGGCCGAGGCCACCGGAATCCTAGCCGCAGCACGGCGCAAATACGACGGCGCGGCAACGCTCGGTTACGAGGCCGGTTTCGAGCAGGGGCTTTCCGAGTGGCAGGAGCGCGCGATGCGCGCACACGCGGCCGCTCAGACGCTTGGCAGCCGTCGCCGCGAGCGGCTGGCGCAGCTAGTCGCGCTTGCAGTCGAGCAGATCGTCTCTACCGTGGATTCGACGGAGCTCTTTGCGCGCGCGGCTAGCACGATCGAGCAGATTGTCGCAGATGGCAGCCCCGTCCGTTTCGCCGTGCATCCGGCCGACCTGCCGGCGGCGCGAGCCGCATTCGACGATGCCGCGCGGCGGTGGCGCGAGGCCGGCATCGCGGTACGCTTGTTGCCGAGCGGCGATACGACGCTCGAACGCGGTGCATGTGTGATCGAGACGGATCTCGGTGCACTGGATGCGAGCCTGCCACAGCAGCTTGGTGCGATGCGCGCGGCATTGACACGTGCGATGGAGCAAGTTCCCGAGGCGGAGTTCGAAGACGAGTTGCAGGTATTGCCGGATTCGGAAACCGGCATCGCGCTGGATGATGCCGAGGACAAGCATGGTTGCATGGAGGGCAATTGGCCGGCCGGGATAGAGGATGGTCCGGAGTACTGTCGATCCGAAGTACAAGTGTACGAGGATGTCGGCCGGGACGGCGAAATCTCGTTCTCGACATTCAATGGATGACATGCATTTGCGAACAGGAGGCAAGCGACATGATCGACCGTATCGACGCTCGACAGGATGCCGTGATTCTGGACACCGCCGATGGCTGGGGAGACCGGAATGGCGGCTTCAGCAACCTGATGAATGCGATCGAGCGCGAGTTTCGCGCGAGGCCCGCGCCGGCCGCCTACGGAAAAGTACAGGAGGTGGTGGGCACGCTGCTGCGGGTTTCCGGCCTCGACGCAACGCTCGGGGAACTCTGCGAACTGCGTTCTCCCGAGGGCAAGCTGATGCAGCGCGCGGAAGTGGTTGGCTTTTCGCGCGATATCGCGTTGTTGTCGCCGTTCGGGCGTCTGGGCAGCGTGTCGCGTGCGACGCGCGTGATAGGCCTGAAACGCCCGCTGTCGCTGCGCATCGGCAATGGGCTGCTCGGCCGGGTGATCGATAGCCTCGGCGAGCCGATTGACGGCAAGGGCGAACTCGACTGTGACGAATGGCAACCGGTGATCGCGGACCCGCCCGATCCGATGTCGCGGCCGGTAATCGATACGCCGTTGCCGACTGGTGTGCGTGTCGTTGACGGGATGATGACGCTTGCCGAAGGGCAGCGGATGGGCATCTTTGCACCGGCTGGCGTCGGCAAGAGCACTCTGATGGGCATGTTTGCGCGCGGTGCGCGCTGCGACATTAACGTGATCGCGCTGATCGGCGAGCGTGGCCGCGAGGTACGCGAGTTCGTCGAGGACATTCTCGGCGAGGAGGGCATGGCGCGCTCGGTGGTTGTCTGCGCGACGTCCGACCGGTCGTCAATCGAGCGTGCGAAGGCAGCATACGCGGCCACCGCAGTTGCCGAGTATTTCCGTGACCGTGGCATGCGTGTGCTGCTGATGATGGATTCGCTGACCCGCTTTGCGCGCGCGCAGCGTGAGATCGGGCTCGCGATGGGCGAACCTCCGACCCGGCGCGGGTTTCCGCCGTCGATCTTCGCTGAATTGCCGCGCCTTCTCGAGCGCGCCGGTCGGTCAGCGCATGGCTCGATCACGGCGTTGTACACGGTGCTCGCTGAGGACGAGTCGGGTGGTGACCCGATTGCGGAAGAGGTGCGCGGGATTCTGGACGGCCACATGATCCTGTCGCGCGAAATCGCTGCGCAGAACCAGTATCCAGCGATCGACGTGCTTGGCAGTCTGTCGCGGGTGATGTCCCAGATCGTCGATCGCGAGCAAGTTGCGGCTGCAGCGCATATCCGTCGGTTGATGGCGAAGCATAAGGAAGTCGAGCTGCTGCTGCAGGTGGGCGAATACCAGTTTGGGATGGATGTGCTGGCCGACGAGGCGATTGCCAAAGTGGATGCGATCCGATCGTTCCTGGGGCAGGCAACCGACAATCTGGTCGACCCGCAGGACACGATCGCGATGTTGTACGAACTGGCTCAATCGTAGCCGGTGCATGCGGAGGGGGAGATGAAAGACAGAAAGGTTATCGCGTTCGAACGTGTGCTGTCGCGTCGGCAGCAGCAGGACCGGAAGCTGAATTCCGCGCTGACGGGGCTGGTGGGCGAGTCGACAATGCTGGCCGATGCACTTGCAGTGCGTCGCGATGCGGCCGATCTGCAGGCGGCCGAACTCGCGGGCCATGACGGCAAGATCGACGCGATGTTGCGCGGCGTGCGCTTCCGCGCAGACGATCTGTTGAAGTTACGCGATTTCCGCGCCCATGCGGCGGAGCGGCATGCTGCGCTGGAGGCGCAGGCGGATCATGCACAGGCTGCGCTCGACGAAAACGCCGCGCGGATCGTCGACGCGCGCGCGCAAATTCTGCGCAACCGGGCTCGGATCGATATCTATGTGATACGTCGAGACAGGCTGGTTCGAAACCTGGAGCTCGCAATCGAGGATGCAGAGGATGACGAGATATCTGAAATGCCACGCCGCATGCGAGTGTGAGTGGGCGAACGGCTGGCGGTTGTCTATTTTATTGTCTGTTTCCTGCTGCGAAAGCGATGAATGAATTGAGCTATGCGTCGATCGAATCCGGTCATGATCTGGTCCGCTATCTGGTTGTCCTCGGCCTGTGCAGCGAGCGGCTGATGGTGTTGATGATGATGTTTCCGCCGACGTCGGATAATGTGCTGCAAGGGCGTCTGCGGACAGCGCTCGCGCTGCTTTGGGGAGCGTTCGTTGCATTCGGCCAGCGCGGTCTGCTCGGGCAAGGCGATTCGATGATCCTGGCAGGCATAGGGTTGAAGGAGGCATTGATCGGCCTGGTGCTGGGTTTCGCGGCATCTACGGTGTTTTGGGCCGCGGAATCGGTGGGCACGTATGTCGACGATCTGACAGGCTTCAACCAAATACAAATGCAAAACCCTAGCCTGGGGCAGCAAACCTCATTGACGGCGGCGCTGCTGAGCCAGTTTGCGATCGCTGCGTTCTGGTGTCTCGGAGGCGTGACGTTTTTGCTCGGTGCGGTTTACGATTCATATTCCTGGTGGCCGATCGACGATCTCGCGCCGGTGAGCGTCAAGCTGATCGAATCGTTCGTGCTGGCGAAGACGGATTCCTTGATGGAAATGGTCGCGAAGCTTGCGACACCGATGATCGTGTTGCTGCTACTGATAGATATCGGTTTTGGCTTCGCGGGCAAGGTCTCGCAGAAAATCGATCTGCATTCGCTAGCGCAACCGGTGAAGGGCGCGTTGTCGGTCCTGATGCTCGCATTGATGGCAGGCATTTTTATCGACCAGGTGCGGGATCAGCTGACGCTTGCAAATGTCGGTGTCGAGGCAAAGGCGATATCACATGCCAAATGATATGGCACGTGTTGGGGAGGAAGGCGATGCCGAAGGTCGCCGGTTGCCAGATGGGTCATCGGTTAGTACCGTCGCTTCGGATTGCGTTGCTTTTTGCATGGATCTGGATCGCATCCGGTGTCGGGGACATCATCGAAGTAGCAGCCCAACTCGTTAGGAGAATGACACGGCTATCGGAAGGATCAGTGGAACGTCCGGGGGCATGCAGACGGCTTTCGCCCGACTGAGCAATGGAGTGGCTCAAGTGCCCACCGCGCGAACGGCGCCTCCCGCGTCCGGCGGAGTACTGGCGGGGATGCCGGCGCGTCCACCGAAGCCACCGCAGCTTCAGCAGGGTTTGGTGCCGCCGGTACCGCCGAAGTCGCAGGAGCTTCAGCAGGGTTTTCTGCCGCAGGTACCGTTTCAGCAGGGTTTGCTGCCGCCGGTGCCGCCGAAGCCGACCGATTGGTTGGCTAGTGCGAGTGCGTCACTGCAGTCGCCGTTCCAGGGCCTGTCAGTAATTTCGTGTTCAAGGCATATGATGCTGCGAAGGAGGATGTATGCCTCGCAAACCGAAAGCCAAACCGGTAGACCTGCCGGCCATTCCCGCCGAGTTGCTTGAGCAATTCGGCAACGGCCCGATGACCGCAGACGCGATCAATGCCGCGACGCTGGCCCTCAAGAAGGCGCTGATCGAGCGGGCGCTGGGTGGCGAGATGAGTCGCCATCTCGGCTACCCGCCAGGCGCTGCCAAGCCGAGCGCCGTGACCAACCAGCGCAATGGCACGGGCGCCAAGACAGTCCTGACCGAGGACGGCCCGATCCGTATCGAGGTGCCTCGCGACCGCGACGGCAGCTTTGAACCTCTGCTGATTCCCAAACACGATAGACGCTTCGCGTGCTTCGACGACAAGATCGTCGCCATGTACGCCCGGGGCATGACTGTGCGCGAGATCCAGGGATTTTTGCAGGAGCAATACGGCACCGAGGTTTCGCCCGATTTCATCAGCTCGGTCACCGACGAGGTCATGGCGAAGTGACCGCCTGGCAAACACGGCCGCTCGAGCCGATGTACCGGTCGTGTTCTTTGATGCGCTGCGGGTCAAGATTCGCGAAGACGCCGTGGTCCGCAACAAAGCGATCTACCTTGCACTGGGTGTTCGACCGGACGGCACACGCGATATCTTGGGTTTGTGGATCGAAAGCACCGAAGGCGCCAAGTTCTGGATGAAGGTGTTCAACGACCTCAAAACGCGTGGCGTCCACGACATCCTGATCGCCGTGACCGATGGCCTCAAAGGCATGCCCGAGGCGCTGACCGCCGTGTTTCCGGCGACCACGCTGCAGACCTGCATCGTTCACTTGATCCGCGACAGCCTCGATTACGCGAGCGGGAAAGACCGTCGAGGATTAGCCGCCGTGATTCGCCCGATCTACACCGCGCCGAGCGCTGAAGCGGCTCAGGCAGAACTCGATGCCTTTGCCGACGGGCCATGGGGCGAGAGATTCCCGACGGTCAGTGCGGCGTGGCGCAACGCCTGGGATCGTGTGATTCCATTCTTCGCGTTTCCGCCGGCGGTTCGCAAGGTCATCTACACTACGAACGCCATCGTGAACATCAACTCGCAGCTGCGCAAGATCATCAAGACCCGAGCACACTTCCCGACCGACGAGGCTGCCACCAAGCTCATCTGGCTGGCACTGCGCAACATCACTGCCGATTGGGGGCGTGCGGCTCATGACTGGAAGACGGCGATGAACCAGTTCGCTATCCTCTACGAGGATCGATTCGTTCGACCATCCGTGTGAATCTCAACCCGCCTTGAACACGGAAATTCTGACAACCCCATTCGCTCCAACAATTCCCGCCCCAGCCGCTTCGCATCCCTGTACCACACCTCGCATCGACGGCGTGCTCCATGCCGCTTGCTTCCAAACTTTGCCATCCCTCCTCAATCGAGTGTTCCAAATGGCAGATCCTTTCAATA
>NZ_JAAGPE010000005.1:0-84793 GCF_017104605.1 Burkholderia sp. Ac-20384
CGCACCGGGAGTACCTCCACCCGCAGCACCGCCCCCCGAAGCGCCGCCACCCGCAGTACCGCCACCCGAAGTACCGCCAACCGAAGTACCGCCACCCGAAGTACCGCCCCCGGAAGTACCGCCACCGGAAGTACCGCCACCGGAAGTACCGCCACCGGAAGTACCGCCACCGGAAGTACCGCCACCTGAAGTACCGCCACCCGAAGAACCCCCCCCGGAAGATCCACCACCCGACCCCCCGCTGCCAGACGCATTGCCTCCGCGGCCCGAGCCACCCGAACCACTCGTGCTGCCGGAAGTTCCGCTCGTCGTTCCGCCGACGCCAGCGGGCCCGACGGTGCCGTTCCCGTTGTTGCCGCTACCGCTGCCGTTGCCATTTCCGCTACCGGGGCTGCCGCCGCTGCCATTGCTGCCCGGGCCTGCGCCATTACCGCCAACACGTCCGCCGGCGAAGACGTGCACCGCGCACGCAGCCGGATTGGCTGCGCAAGGCGAAGCGTCGTCGACCAGCGTCATGATGGCGTCCGCGTGGGCAACTGCATCGGCCGTGGCGTCCGGTGTCGCATCCTGTGCGACGGCGTATGAGCAGCAGCACGCGAACGCGGCTGCGGCGAACAAGGTTGCGCGATAGCGCCGTCCCGGCGTACGGAACGGTTGTTTCGTCTTGAGCATCATGGCCTCCCCATGCGCGCGATGCCTCGTCGCCGCGCGGCTATCTACCTGTGGTGCAGGGGGCCGGTAAAGGTTCGTAGTCCTGTCGGCAGCCGATCACGTTCGGGCGGGCGCTGGACGCCAGCCGAGAGTGCGAAACGGCATGCGGGCCCGCCGTGCGAATCCCTATCTGCGAGATCCGTGCCACCGGCCGCTTGCGCCCGTCGCGCAAGGCGCACGCAAGCGCGCGACGGCGCATGCAACGTCTTTGGGGGGAGTTTTGTTTCCGGAATGAAACGTCTGAGCTAAGTTCAGCGCGCAGGCGCATCGGCCGCGCGCTGCCAGCGGTGAAACAGGATCGACGCGATCCAGCAGACGAGGAACAGGGCGACGATGCCGTAACCGATCGAGCCGAAGCGTTCGCCGAGCGCATCGAGCGCGTCGCGCACGGACCCCGTCAGCGACAGCTTGTCGGCCAGCAGGCCGGCTGCCTCGATCCCGCCGATCGCCAGCGCGACGGCCGCCGACACGAACGTGATGCTCGCGTTGTAGAGCAGCTTGCGCTGCGGATCGTCCATCGCCCAGCCGTACGCGTGAATCATCAGCACGTTGTCGGTCGAGTCGATCAGCGTCATGCCGGCGGTGAAAAGCGCGGGAAACAGCATGACCGTATAGACCGGCAACCCCTGGCTCGCCTGCGCGGCGGCAATCGCGAGCAGGCCGATTTCGGTTGCAGTATCGAAACCTAGCCCGAACAGCACGCCGACCGGATACATGTGCCAGCTCTTCGACACGAACCGGAACAGCGGACGCAGCAGCCGGGACACGAGCCCGGCTGGACGGTGCACATGCGCGGCATCGTGTGCGTGCCTGTGCGTGCCGCGATAGCGCCGCCACACGTCGCGCAGGATCACCAGGTTCACGCACGCGAGCACGAGCAGGAAGGTGGCCGACACCGCCGTGCCGATCGTGCCGCCGATCTCGCGGAATGCATCGAACCGGTCGCGCAGCGCGAACGCGGTCAGCGCGATGCCGAGCGTCGCGGCGATCACGATCGTCGAATGGCCGAGCGAGAAGAACAGCCCGACGCTCACCGGACGCTGCCCTTCCTGCATCAGCTTGCGCGTTGCAACGTCGATCGCGGCGATGTGATCGGCGTCGACCGCATGACGCAGCCCGAGCCCATACGCGATCGCCGCGGTGCCGAGCAGCAGCGGATGATCGCGCAACACGGCGAGCGCCCACAGCCAGACGGCGGCGTTCGCGGCGATCAGGCCGGCATAGAGGATCAGCAGGCGGCGCAGGGCAGGGGTGGGCGGCATCGGGATGGTTCCATCTGACGAATCGCGATCCATTGTGGCACGCGAAAAAAATGCCTGGCGTGCCGATCAAAAAGCCGCGAACGCCGCGCGCGCCGAATAAAAAAGGCCCGTCCGGAACCGGACGGGCCTTGCCTGCAAGCGGCAGCGCGCGAGCGCGCCGCGCTTACTTCACTTTCGCGCTGATCACGCCTTCCGATACGTTGGCCGGCGTTTCCGCGTACTGCTTGAACTCCATCGTGTAGGTCGCGCGGCCCTGCGTGGCCGAACGCAGCGACGTCGAATAGCCGAACATCTCCGCGAGCGGTACTTCGGCGCGTACGAGCTTGCCGCCGCCGCCCGCGATGTCTTCCATCCCCTGCACGATGCCGCGCCGGCTCGACAGGTCGCCCATCACGTTGCCCATGAAGTCTTCGGGCGTTTCCACCTCGACGGCCATCATCGGCTCGAGCAGCACCGGCTTCGCGCGGCGCATCGCTTCCTTGAACGCCATCGAACCGGCCATCCGGAACGCATTTTCGTTCGAGTCGACGTCGTGGTACGAACCGAACGTCAGCGTGACCTTCACGTCGACGACCGGATAGCCCGCCAGCACGCCGCTCTTCAGCGTTTCCTGGATGCCCTTGTCGACCGACGGAATGTATTCACGCGGAATCACACCGCCCTTGATCGCGTCGACGAACTCGTAGCCCTTGCCGGGGTTCGGTTCGAGCGTAATCACTGCATGCCCGTACTGGCCGCGGCCGCCCGACTGCTTGACGAACTTGCCTTCGACGTCCTTCGCCGGCGTGCGCACCGTCTCGCGATAAGCGACCTGCGGCTTCCCGACCGTCGCCTCCACGCCGAATTCACGCTTCATCCGGTCGACCAGAATTTCGAGGTGAAGCTCGCCCATCCCCGAAATGATCGTCTGCCCGGATTCTTCGTCGGTCTGCACGCGGAACGACGGATCTTCCTGTGCCAGACGGTTGAGCGCCAGGCCCATCTTTTCCTGGTCGGCCTTCGTCTTCGGCTCGACGGCCTGCGAAATCACCGGCTCCGGGAAAATCATGCGTTCGAGCACGATCGGGTGCGCCGGATCGCACAGCGTGTCGCCCGTGGTCGCTTCCTTCAGGCCGACGGCCGCCGCGATGTCGCCCGCGCGCACTTCCTTGATTTCCTTACGCTCGTTCGCGTGCATCTGCAGGATCCGGCCGAGCCGCTCCTTCTTGTCCTTCGTCGCGTTCAGCACCGTGTCGCCGGATTCGACCACACCCGAATACACGCGGAAGAAGATCAGCTGGCCGACGAATGGATCGGTCATGATCTTGAACGCGAGCGACGAGAACGGATCCTCGTCGTTCGGATGACGCTCCGCTTCCTTGTCGTGCAGGTCATGGCCGAGAATCGCGGGTACGTCGGCAGGCGACGGCAGGTAGTCGATCACCGCGTCGAGCATCGCCTGCACGCCCTTGTTCTTGAACGCGCTGCCGCACAGCATCGGCACGATCTCGTTCGCGATCGTGCGCTTGCGCAACGCGGCCTTGATCTCGTCCTCGGTCAGCGATTCATGGTCGTGCAGGTACTTCTCAAGCAGTTCCTCGCTCGCTTCCGCTGCGGCCTCGACCATCTTCTCGCGCCACTCGTGTGCGAGCTCGGCGAGGTTCGCCGGGATCTCCTCGTACGTGAACTTCACGCCCTGGCTTTCGTCGTCCCACACGATCGCCTTCATCTTCACGAGATCGACGACGCCCAGGAAATGATCTTCCGCGCCGATCGGAATCTGGATCGGCACGGCGACACCCTTCAGGCGCTCGCCGATCTGCTTCTGCACGCGGAAGAAATCGGCGCCGATGCGGTCCATCTTGTTGACGAACGCGATGCGCGGCACCTTGTACTTGTTGGCCTGGCGCCAGACGGTTTCGGACTGCGGCTGCACGCCGCCGACCGAGTCGTAGACCATGCACGCGCCGTCGAGCACGCGCATCGAGCGCTCGACTTCGATCGTGAAGTCGACGTGCCCGGGCGTGTCGATGATGTTGATCCGGTGCTCCGGATAGTTGCCGGCCATGCCCTTCCAGAAGGCCGTGGTCGCAGCCGACGTGATCGTGATGCCGCGTTCCTGCTCCTGCTCCATCCAGTCCATCGTGGCCGCGCCGTCGTGCACTTCACCGATCTTGTGGCTCACGCCGGTGTAAAACAGGATGCGCTCGGTCGTCGTGGTTTTGCCGGCATCGATGTGAGCGCTGATCCCGATATTGCGATAGCGCTCGATGGGGGTTTTGCGGGGCACGTGAACCTCCTTGGGTTCGGATGTAAGCGGGCTGGCGGTGCCGGCCCGGTCTGGACAAGCGAGACTTAAAGCATAGCGCTTGCGCGTGGCTTTTGCAGATGCGGCCGGCGCCGGCGGAATCAAGCCGGGTGTCACCGCCGGCGGGCGAAAAAAAAGCCGGCGCGCAACGGGCGGCCGGCTTCGGTCGGTACGCGGCGCGACGCCGCGGCGATGGCCGTTACTGGGCCTGCGGCAGGCCTTCGAGCTTCATGCCGGGCTTGATGCCCTTCGCCGCGAACCAGCCCTTGCTCATTTCGAGCGCATAGACGCCGTTGTTGCGCGGGCAGTGGTTGTCGGTCGTCTCGGCCTTCATCTCGTCGATGTCGGTGATCGTGCCGTCCGCGCGAATGAACGCGATCGACAGCGGGATCAGCGTGTTCTTCATCCAGAAGCAGTGCACCGCGTTCTCGTTGAACACGAACACCATGCCTTCGTTCGGCGCGAGCTGCGAACGGTACATCAGCCCCTGTTCGCGGTCGGGGTCGTTCGCGGCGACGGCCGCGTCGATCACGTACATGCCGGCGCGCAGCTTCACGCGCGGGAATTCGCTCGGCTGCTTGGCGCCGGGCGGCACTTGCGCGCTGGCGGCCTGCATGCCGAGCGCCATGACGGCGAGCGCGGCGGGAAACACGGCGGCGCGCGCAAGGCGGCCGAGCGACGAGCGCAGGGAGAATTGCACAGCAAGGCTCCTATCTGGAAAACAAGACCCGCATGGTACGCGATGCGTGCTCACGGGCACAAAAAAGAAAAAGGCAGATCGCCTTGCGGTGATCTGCCTTTCAACGCCGTAAGAACGGCAAGACTGCGTGTTCTTGACTGCGTTATTACAGCAAGCTTACTTAGTTCGAAGCAGCTGCCGGTGCTGCTGCGTCGCTTGCTGCAGCCTTCTTCGATGCCTTGTGGTGCTTCTTAGCTGCGTGGTGCTTCTTGGCAGCGTGCTTAGCCGGTGCCGAAGCAGCTTCAGCAGCAGCCGGAGCAGCTTCCGGAGCCGATGCTTGTGCGAAAGCAGCCGTTGCGAAGAGGCCAGCGACCAGAGCGGCGATCAGTTTGTTCATGTTGTGTTCCTCAGCTTTAGTTAATTAACCAAATGACCCGGCAATAGGAGTCATGTCGTCTAACGGTGCCATCCACCTTTCGGTTGACAGACGCTTCGAGAAATTTCTCATTGCGCTGCGGGCGCCGAATCGTATTCGATAAAAACGTCGCTTTCGTGACGCAAACACGGGTTCGGCTGCCAATGCCGGATAGCTAAGGTTGGCATCTGCGTGGTTTAACGCGCGATCTTCGCAGGCGGTTGACGAAAAAGATGACGAAAAATTCGCCCGTCCCGAATTCGTCATCCGGCGGGCGCGAAACCATCCCACGGCGCGCGCGGCGGCAGCGCGATTGTTTCTCCGGGTGCAATGCCGAGCGCGAATATATCCAGTGCGCCGACGCCGACACGCACCAGGCGCAACGTCGGGAAGCCGACGGCCGCCGTCATCCGGCGCACCTGCCGGTTCTTGCCCTCGGTGATCGCAAGCTCGATCCACGTCGTCGGGATCGCGGCGCGGTAGCGGATCGGCGGATTGCGCGGCCACAGCGTGTCGGGCGGTTCGATGAATTCGGCGCGGCACGGACGCGTCACGTAGTCGCCGAGGTCGACACCTCGCGCGAGCGCCTTCAGGTCGGCGGGGCCGGGCGCGCCTTCGACCTGCGCCCAGTAGCGCTTGACGAGCTTGTGGCGCGGCTCGGCGATGCGCGCCTGCAACGCGCCGTCGTCGGTGAGCAGCAGCAGCCCCTCGCTGTCCGCGTCCAGCCGGCCGGCCGCGTAGACGCCGGGCGTTTTTACCCAGTCGCCGAGCGACGGGCGCGTCTCGTGCGCGGAAAACTGGCAAATCGTGCCGAACGGCTTGTTGAGGGCGATCAGGTTCATGGCGGGGCGTCCGCCCGGCGCGCCGCGGGAAGCGGGGGCGGGCGGTCTATGGCAAATGGCGGAATCTTAATGCATAATACGGAACGGCAAGTCCTCTGTCTTATATAAGACATAAGTGGGGTCTTGATACGCAGTGCCGCGCTTCATGCCGAAGTGCCCGGTTGGGGCGCTAGAATAGCGGCTCGCTGTTGCCGTCACGGGGTGGCCATGCCGCGCCCCCGCCGCGCGCGCAGCTTCGACCAGCATCACCTGCTCAGCCACGTCACTGGAGTCGATCATGCCGTATCAGCACATCAAGGTTCCGGAAGGCGGTGACAAGATCACCGTCAACAAGGACTTCTCGCTCAACGTTTCCGATCAGCCGATCATTCCCTATATCGAAGGCGACGGTACGGGCTTCGATATCACGCCGGTCATGATCAAGGTCGTCGACGCGGCGGTCGCGCATGCCTACAAGGGCAAGCGCAAGATCCACTGGATGGAGATTTTCGCGGGCGAGAAGGCGACGAAGGTGTACGGCCCGGACGTGTGGCTCCCGGACGAAACGCTGCAGGTGCTGAAGGAATACGTGGTGTCGATCAAGGGGCCGCTCACGACCCCGGTCGGCGGCGGCATCCGTTCGCTGAACGTCGCGCTGCGCCAGGAACTCGACCTGTACGTGTGCCTGCGCCCGGTGCAGTACTTCAAGGGCGTGCCGTCGCCGGTGCGCGAGCCGCAAAAGATCGACATGGTGATCTTCCGCGAGAACTCGGAAGACATCTACGCGGGCATCGAATGGGCCGCGGGCTCCGAGCAGGCGAAGAAGGTGATCAAGTTCCTGCAGGACGAGATGGGCGTGAAGAAGATCCGCTTCCCGGAAACCTCGGGGATCGGCGTCAAGCCCGTGTCGACCGAAGGCACCGAGCGTCTCGTGCGCAAGGCGATCCAGTACGCGATCGACAACGATCGCAAGTCGGTCACGCTGGTGCACAAGGGCAACATCATGAAGTTCACGGAAGGCCTGTTCCGTGACGCCGGCTACGCGCTTGCACAGAAGGAATTCGGCGGCGAGCTGATCGACGGCGGCCCGTGGATGCGCGTGAAGAACCCGAAGACGGGCAACGAGATCGTGATCAAGGATTCGATCGCCGATGCATTCCTGCAGCAGATCCTGCTGCGCCCGGCCGAATACGACGTGATCGCCACGCTGAACCTGAACGGCGACTACATCTCCGACGCGCTGGCCGCACAGGTCGGCGGCATCGGGATCGCGCCGGGTGCGAACCTGTCGGATTCGGTCGCGATGTTCGAAGCGACGCACGGCACCGCACCGAAGTACGCGGGCAAGGATTACGTGAACCCCGGTTCCGAGATCCTGTCGGCGGAAATGATGCTGCGCCACCTCGGCTGGACGGAAGCGGCCGACACGATCATCGCCGCGATGGAGAAGTCGATCCTGCAGAAGCGCGTCACGTACGACTTCGCGCGCCTGATGGAAGGTGCGACGCAGGTGTCGTGCTCGGGCTTCGGTGAAGTGCTGATCGAGAACATGTAAGTCCCCTTCCGGGGTGGGCCGGCGCATGTCCGGCCGCCCCGGCGCCTACTGCCGGCGCCGGAGCGTTTCGTGGATGGCAGGTTTGTTGGCAGGGCGGTCCGGCATGCGGGCCGCGGCGCCGCGATGCGGCCCGGAGCCCCTGCAAGGTAGAACATGACGGCCCTCGCAACACCATCGCCCGGCTGAGCCGGCGTGCCCCTTTCGCGACCGACCCGGTCGCTCCCCGCCGGTTACCCGCCGGCGTTCTCAGTCCAAATTTTCACGTAGCAACGCATCGACCATGTCCACTTCGCCCAAGATCATCTACACCCTCACTGACGAAGCGCCCGCGCTCGCGACCTATTCGCTGCTGCCGATCGTCAAGGCCTTCACGCGCTCGTCCGGCGTCGCCGTCGAAACGCGCGACATCTCGCTCGCCGGCCGCATCATCGCGGCATTCGCAGACGTCCTGCCGCCCGAGCAGAAGGGTTCCGACGATCTGGCCGAACTGGGCCAGCTCACGCTGAAGCCGGAAGCGAACATCATCAAGCTGCCGAACATCAGCGCATCGGTACCGCAGCTGAAGGCCGCGATCGCCGAACTGCAGGCGCAGGGCTTCCAGCTGCCGGCCTATCCGGAAGATCCGTCGACGGACGAAGAGAAGGCGGTCAAGGCTCGCTACGACAAGATCAAGGGCAGCGCGGTGAACCCGGTGCTGCGCGAAGGCAACTCCGACCGCCGCGCGCCGCTGTCGGTCAAGAATTACGCACGCAAGCATCCGCACAAGATGGGCGCGTGGAAGGCCACGTCGAAGGCACACGTTGCGCACATGAGCGAAGGCGACTTCTACGGCAGCGAGAAGTCGGTGCTGATCGCCGATGCCGGCAGTGTGAAGATCGAACTCACGACGGCCGACGGCGCGAAGAAGGTGCTGAAGGAAAAGACGGCCGTGAAGGCCGGTGAAGTGATCGACGCGTCGGTGATGAGCCGCAATGCGCTGCGCAGCTTCATCGACGCGCAGATCGCCGATGCGAAGGCCCAGGACGTGCTGTTCTCGGTGCACCTGAAGGCGACCATGATGAAGGTCTCGGACCCGATCCTGTTCGGCCACTTCGTGTCGGTGTTTTACCGCGACGTGCTCGCGAAGCACGCTGACGTGCTGGCGCAGGTCGGCTTCAACCCGAACAACGGGATCGGCGACCTGTACGCACGCCTGAAGGACCTGCCGGCCGATACGCGCGAAGCGATCGAAGCCGACGTCAAGGCGGAATACGCCGTGCGTCCGCGCCTGGCGATGGTCAACTCGGACAAGGGCATCACGAACCTGCACGTGCCGAGCGACGTGATCGTCGACGCATCGATGCCGGCGATGATCCGCGACTCGGGCGGCATGTGGGGCCCGGACGGCCAGCTGTACGACGCGAAGGCCGTGATTCCGGACCGCTGCTACGCAGGTGTCTACCAGGCCGTGATCGAGGACTGCAAGCAGCATGGCGCGTTCGATCCGGTCACGATGGGCAGCGTGCCGAACGTCGGCCTGATGGCGCAGGCGGCTGAAGAATACGGTTCGCACGACAAGACGTTCCAGATCCAGGCTGACGGCGTCGTGCGCGTCACCGACGAAGCGGGCAACGTGCTGCTCGAGCATGCAGTGGAAGCGGGCGACATCTGGCGCATGTGCCAGACGAAGGACGCACCGGTGCAGGACTGGGTCAAGCTCGCGGTCAACCGCGCACGCGCGACCGGCGCACCGGCCGTGTTCTGGCTCGATCCGGCGCGCGCGCACGACGCGCAGATCATCGCGAAGGTCGAGCGTTACCTGAAGGATCACGACACGAACGGCCTCGACATCCGCGTGATGACGCCGGTCGACGCGACGCGTTTCTCGCTCGAGCGCATCCGTGCGGGCAAGGACACGATCTCGGTCACCGGCAACGTGCTGCGCGACTACCTGACCGACCTGTTCCCGATCATGGAACTCGGCACCAGCGCGAAGATGCTGTCGATCGTGCCGCTGATGGCCGGCGGCGGGATGTTCGAAACGGGTGCAGGCGGTTCGGCGCCGAAGCACGTGCAGCAGTTCGTCGAGGAAGGCTTCCTGCGCTGGGATTCGCTCGGCGAATTCCTCGCGCTGGCCGCGTCGCTCGAACACCTCGGCAACGCCTACCAGAACCCGAAGGCGGTCGTGCTCGCGAAGACGCTCGACCAGGCGACCGGCAAGTTCCTGGACGAGAACAAGTCGCCGGCGCGCAAGGTCGGCGGCCTCGACAACCGCGGCAGCCACTTCTACCTGTGCCTGTACTGGGCGCAGGCGCTGGCCGAGCAGACCGAGGACGCAGCGCTGAAGGCGCAGTTCGAAGGTGTGGCGAAGGCGCTGTCCGACAGCGAAGCGCGCATCCTGGAAGAACTGGCGGCCGCGCAGGGCAAGGCGCAGGCGATCGGCGGCTACTACCGCCCGAACGTCGACCTGACGAGCCAGGCCATGCGCCCGAGCGCGACGCTGAACGGCATCGTCGACGCAGTCGCCTGACGCAGGCCGCGCGATCGCGCGGGCCGATGCGTGTGCTGGTGCGGCAGGCATTGCTGCCTGCCGCCGGCTAAAAAAGAAAAACGCCCCGGACGCCCGGGGCGTTTTTCGTTGCTGGCTTGCCATTCAGACGTGAACGATTTCCCATTCGGCGATTTCGTGCGGCACTTCGAGCGTTGCCGTGTCCAGTTCGGACAGTTGCTCGCAGTCGCCGCGGGAGATGTGGTCGGCTGCCACTTCGGGGCACGAGAATGCGCCGAGCAGGGCGTTGCCGAACGTCGCTTCCCAGCCGCCGTTACCCGGCAGGATGTAGAACGACCCGAGCGCTGAACCAAAGCGAAATCCCTTCATTTCCGTTCTCCCTTTCTGATCACAAGCGATTCTGTTGTGCCGCCTGCCGGTTCGGCCGGCTGTGGCCCGACTGGCTGCTTGCGCCGGGTTCCGTATCGAACGTCGTGGCGAAGCGTCAGTGCATGGGACAAAGTCTACGTCCGCGACCCGGTCGGATGGTGCATGTAGAACGGCTTCACTAAACAAAAATTCTCTTTTAAAAACAAGTAATTATTCTTTGCGTTTTGTATTGCGGAACGTTTTTTGGCATCGCGAAACGGGAAATTTGTGCCCTGCACCACGAATTTTTACAACGCAGAGACTTGTTCCACATCGTGAAATATTGGCGGGTTTGCGGATCGGTGAAGCGATCGGCGTCGAGGCGGGGGCGAACGGCAGGCACAGGGCGACCGCGTGGGAGCCGTTCGGGGCAGGGTTGGGTGGCGCTTCGGCTGCGCGCGAAGGGCTGTGCATCATCGATCGACGATGCGGGTCGATGCAGGCCGAATCGGGCGGCGTTGTCGAGCCCTGCGGCGTATCGCCGCCCGGCCGGCCACGGCGCTTCTCCATTTGGGCCTGCGGTTATGATGACGCGGGCATCAGGATTTGCGTCGCGCATCGGCGCTTCAGCCGGCCGGTGCGGGCATCGCGGCGGCCGCGCGACCCAGCATGGATAACGAGGAACGATTGATGATACGGAGAACCTTCCTGTCGCGCGCCATCGGTGTCGCGGCCGCGTCGCTGTTCGCGCGCGCCGCGTGGGCGCAGCATGCCGGTCACGCTGGCATGGCCGGCATGGACGCGATGGACGACATGCCCGGCATGTCGGGCATGTCAGGGATGGCGGGTCACGGGCAGCACGGCAAGTCCGCACCGGCTGCGCTCGCGGCCGCCGACGCGCTGCCGGCGGGCGCGCCGCTTGCGGCGCTGCGCACGCTCGCGAACGAAAGCCGCGAGCCCGGTACGTTCCGGGCCACGCTGGTGGCACAGCCCGTGGCGCGCCCGATGCTGCACGGTGCACGGCCGACCACGTTCTGGCAGTTCGGCGCGGGCACGCAGGGCCCCGTCGTCGGTCCGCTGATCGACGTGCGCGAGGGCGACACGGTCGAGATCAAGTTCGTGAACAAGTTGCCGCAGCCGTCGACGATCCACTGGCACGGCCTGCCCGTGCCGCCTGACCAGGACGGCAATCCTTCCGATCCCGTCGCGCCCGGCGCGTCGCGCGTGTACCGCTTCACGTTGCCGAAGGGGAGTGCCGGTACCTACTGGTACCACCCGCATCCGCACATGATGACGGCCGAGCAAGTCTTCCGCGGGCTCGCCGGCCCGTTCGTCGTGCGCGCCGCAGACGATCCGCTGGCAGGCTGGCCCGAGCGCAACCTGTTCGTGTCGGACCTGAAGCTTGCACGCGACGGCACGATTGCACCGAACGACATGATGGACTGGATGAATGGCCGCGAGGGCCAGTTCGTGCTGGTCAACGGCGCACGCCGGCCGCGGATCGACGTCGCGGGCGACGAGCGCTGGCGCGTGTGGAACGCATGTAGCGCACGCTACCTGCGCATCGCGTTCGACGACGGCCGCGCGTTCGAGCACGCCGGCACCGACGGCGGGCTGTTCGACGCGCCGCGCCGCGTCACGTCGCTGCTGATCGCGCCGGGCGAACGGGCGGAGCTGCTGGTGCGTGCCGGCGATCGCGCGTCGCGCGCCGTGCTGCAGGCGGCCGAATACGACCGCCGCAAGATGTCGATGTCGCACGATGACGGGCATGGCAGCCTGCCGCCCGATCCGACGTTGGCCCTGGCTGACGTCGCATTCGCGCCGGCCGCCACCCGCGCGCTGCCGGCGACCCTGCGCGCGGTGCCGTCGCTGGGCGAGCCGGTCGCCCACAAGGAAGTTGCGTTCGGCGAAGAGATGGACATGGACGCGATGATGAAAGGCGCGGCGCACGGCCGTCCGGCGGGCATGCGCTTCACGATCAACGGCGACACCTACGCGCCGCACCGCGCGACGCTGACGAGCCGCCGGGGCGACGTCGAGCGCTGGACGATCCGCAACGGCACCGACATGGATCACCCGTTCCACCTGCACGGCACGCAGTTCCAGGTGATCGAGCGCGCGTCGGGCGGTTCGCGCACGAGCGAACCGTTCCGCGCATGGCGCGATACGGTGAACGTGCGCAGCGGTGAAACCGTGACGATTCTCGTCACGCAAGACATGCCGGGTGAGCGCATGTTTCATTGCCACATTCTCGAACACGAGGATCTCGGCATGATGGGCACGCTGAAGGTCGTGTAACGAAGTGGCGATTATGTTTCACGCGCCGGATGAGTATTTGATCTGCGCGCGTGACAAGACAATACGTGTTCAATTATCGGGATTGAACGAAAAGGCCGGCCAATCGATAATCGATTGGCCGGCCTCAAATAAAGAAACCCGGCGCAAACCATGCGCCGGGTTTCTTCGTCTGATATCCGGTGCCTTATGCGGCCTGGATGTTCGACGCTTGCTTGCCCTTCGGTCCTTGAACGACGTCAAAGCTCACCTTCTGGCCTTCCTTCAGCGTCTTGAAGCCATTCATGGTGATAGCCGAGAAGTGCGCAAACAGATCCTCACCGCCCTCATCGGGAGTGATGAAACCGAAGCCCTTCGCGTCGTTGAACCACTTAACGATACCAGTTGCCATTTTCCTACTTCCCCTGTCACACAGTCGCTGCTACTTACCACGAGCACGCTCGAAAAGCTAAACGACCTGAAAACGCAGCCGTTCCCCCCTCACAAGCTCACCTCGGCCTCTTTCATTTCGCCAACTGGCAAATTGAAAAAAGTGCCAGCTTGATTGTTGGCGCTCTTTATTGGAGTGTCAAGTGGAATTTTTAGACGTTTAGAGGGACGTTGTAAAGAACCCATTTTCAGGGTTTTTCCGGCTTTGCTTAGCAGCACGCGGCCAAGCGCGAGGTCTTGAAAAGCCGCATAATCGGCTCATATACCAGGCTCGAGTGACACGCGTTCGAGTCGTCCCGGCTTGTGGGATACTGGATGCGGACACGACGTTCGGTGCCGTTCCCCCTGACGGTTCGTGTTCCGCGCCACGCGTGAAAGCCGGCACCGCAGCCGGCTTTCGTATGGCGCGAAGAAGATCGCGTGTTCCGGGATTCCGGGGAGGGCGCCGGCCGGTCGGTCGGGTAATGGCAGGATTGCGGGCCTGTCCGAGTTGTTTAGAATGGGTGTATGGCGATTATCCCGGACAAGCAGGACAGCACCGTCCTGGAACGCAAGCAGCAGAAGCTCAAGCCGCCTTCGATGTACAAGGTGGTGCTGCTGAACGACGACTTCACGCCGATGGAGTTCGTCGTGATGGTGGTCCAGGAGTATTTCAAGAAGGATCGCGAGACGGCCACGCAGATCATGCTGAAGGTCCATCGCGAAGGGCGAGGGGTTTGTGGGGTCTATACGCGGGACATCGCGTCGACCAAGGTTGAGCAAGTCGTTACCCATGCGCGGCAGGCCGGGCATCCGCTGCAGTGCGTGATGGAGGAAGCATGATTGCCCAGGAATTGGAAGTCAGCCTGCACATGGCGTTCATGGAAGCACGCCAGGCGCGCCATGAGTTCATTACGGTCGAGCATTTGCTGCTGGCCCTGCTGGATAATCCGACGGCAGCCGAGGTGTTGCGCGCGTGCGCGGCAAACATCGAGGACTTGCGTCAGAACCTGCGCAATTTCATCCACGACAACACACCTACCGTCCCGGGCACCGACGATGTCGATACCCAGCCGACGCTGGGTTTCCAGCGCGTGATCCAGCGCGCGATCATGCACGTCCAGTCGACGTCGAACGGCAAGAAGGAAGTGACCGGCGCGAACGTGCTGGTCGCGATCTTCGGCGAGAAGGATTCGCACGCCGTGTACTACCTGCAGCAGCAGGGCGTCACGCGCCTCGACGTCGTGAACTTCATTTCGCACGGCATCGCGAAGACGAACAACGGCGAAGCCGCGAAGTCGGCCGATGCGAATGCGGAAAGCGAAGACGCGAATGCGCAGAAGGAAACGCCGCTCGCGCAATTCACGCAGAACCTGAACCAGATGGCGAAGGACGGCCGCATCGATCCGCTGATCGGTCGCGAGCCCGAGGTCGAGCGCGTGGTCCAGGTGCTGTGCCGTCGCCGCAAGAACAATCCGCTGCTCGTCGGCGAGGCCGGTGTCGGCAAGACCGCGATCGCGGAAGGGCTCGCCTATCGCATCACGCGCGGCGAAGTGCCGGACATCCTCGCGAACGCGCAGGTCTACTCGCTCGACATGGGCGCGCTGCTCGCGGGCACCAAGTACCGCGGCGATTTCGAGCAACGTCTGAAGACGGTGCTGAAGGAGCTGAAGGAGCGTCCGCACGCGATCCTGTTCATCGACGAAATCCATACGCTGATCGGCGCGGGCGCCGCATCGGGCGGCACGCTCGATGCGTCGAACCTGCTGAAGCCGGCGCTGTCGTCGGGCGTGCTGAAGTGCATCGGCGCGACCACGTTCACCGAATATCGCGGCATCTTCGAGAAGGATGCGGCGCTGTCGCGGCGCTTCCAGAAGGTCGACGTGACGGAGCCGACCGTCGAGCAGACGGTCGCGATCCTGCGCGGGCTGAAGTCGCGCTTCGAGGAGCATCACGGCGTCAAGTATTCGTCGGGTGCGCTGTCGGCCGCGGCTGAACTGTCGGCGCGCTTCATCACCGACCGCCACTTGCCCGACAAGGCGATCGACGTGATCGACGAAGCGGGTGCCGCTCAGCGCATCCTGCCGAAGTCGAAGCAGAAGAAGACGATCGGCAAGAGCGAGATCGAGGAAATCATCTCGAAGATCGCGCGTGTGCCGCCGCAGAGCGTGTCGCAGGACGACCGGAGCAAGCTGCAGACGCTCGATCGCGACCTGAAGAGCGTCGTGTTCGGCCAGGATCCGGCGATCGACGCACTCGCTGCCTCGATCAAGATGGCGCGCGCGGGCCTCGGCAAGATGGACAAGCCGATCGGTGCGTTCCTGTTCTCCGGCCCGACGGGCGTCGGCAAGACCGAAGTGGCGCGCCAGCTCGCGTTCACGCTCGGCATCGAGCTGATCCGCTTCGACATGTCGGAATACATGGAGCGTCACGCGGTGAGCCGCCTGATCGGCGCGCCGCCGGGCTACGTCGGGTTCGACCAGGGTGGCCTCTTGACCGAAGCCGTCACGAAGAAGCCGCACTGCGTGCTGCTGCTCGACGAAATCGAGAAGGCGCATCCGGACATCTTCAACGTGCTGCTGCAGGTGATGGACCACGGCACGCTGACGGACAACAACGGCCGCAAGGCGGATTTCCGCAACGTCATCATCATCATGACGACGAACGCGGGCGCCGAGTCGATGCAGAAGGCGACGATCGGCTTCACGACGCGCCGCGAGACGGGCGACGAGATGACCGACATCAAGCGTCTGTTCACGCCGGAGTTCCGCAACCGCCTGGATTCGATCATCAGCTTCCGCTCGCTCGATGAGGAAATCATCATGCGCGTGGTCGACAAGTTCCTGATCCAGCTCGAGGAACAGCTGCACGAGAAGAAGGTCGACGCGCTCTTCACCGACGCGTTGCGCAAGCATCTCGCGAAGCACGGCTTCGACCCGCTGATGGGCGCGCGGCCGATGCAGCGGCTGATCCAGGACACGATCCGGCGCGCGCTGGCCGACGAGCTGCTGTTCGGCAAGCTCGTCAACGGCGGCCACGTGACGGTCGATGTCGACGAAAACGACAAGGTGCAGTTGTCGTTCGACAAGCTGGCGAATCCGCCGCACAAGCCGAACGAAGAGGCGGTCGAAGTCGAGTAAGCGATAATCGGGTAGTTCATGCGAACGGCGCGGGATGTTTTCCGCGCCGTTTCGTTTTATCTGGCGCCGGCGGCGCGATGGTGGTGCAGGGGAGTGGCAACGCAGTGACACAACAACAACGGACGTTCGACGACATCGTCGCGCGCGAACAGGGTTTGCGCCATGCGCTGACGTCTGGGCAGATGGCGATGATCGCGATCGGCGGCGCGATCGGCACGGGGCTGTTCCTCGGCAGCGGGTTCGCGATCGGGCTCGCCGGCCCGAGCGTGCTGGTTTCGTACGCGATCGGCGCGCTGATCGCGCTGCTGCTGATGGGCGCGCTCGCGGAAATGACGGTCGCGCATCCGACGGCCGGCTCGTTCGGCGCGTATGCCGAGCACTATGTCGGCCCGCTGGCGGGCTTCCTGGTGCGCTATGCGTACTGGTTCGCGGTCGTGTTCGCGATCGGCACCGAGATCAGCGCGATCGCCGTGTTCATGAAGTACTGGTTCCCGGCCGTGCCCGGCTGGTACTGGGTGATCGGCTTCTCCGCGCTGCTGATCGCCGTGAACCTCGCGAGCGTCACGCTGTACGGCACGGTCGAATACGCGTTCTCGCTGCTGAAGATCGCGGCGATCGTCGTGTTCATCGTGCTCGGCGCCTATCTCGTGTGGTCGGCGCCGGCCGCGTCGGGCATCGGTTTCGCGAACTACACCGCGCACGGCGGCTTCATGCCGAAGGGGCCGTGGGGCACCTGGGTCGCGGTGATCGTCGCGATCTTCAGTTACATGAGCATCGAAGCCGTCGCGATCGCGGCCGGCGAGGCGCGCGATCCGCAGCACGCGGTCACGCGTGCGTTCCGCTCGACCGTGTTCCGGCTCGTGCTGTTCTACCTGCTGACGCTGTCGCTGATGCTCGCGATCGTGCCGTGGACGCAGGCCGGTACCGACGAAAGCCCGTTCGTGAAGGTGATGGCCGCGACCCACGTGCCGTACGCGGCAGGCGTGATCAACTTCGTGTTGCTGATCGCGGCGCTGTCGGCAATGAACAGCCAGCTTTACGTGACGACGCGGATGATGTTCAGCCTGTCGCGCGCACGGCTCGCGCCCGCGGTGTTCGGCCGGCTGGGCACGAACGGCGTGCCGCGCGCGGCGCTGTGGATCTCGACGAGCGGTGTCGCGGTGGCGGCCGTGCTGGTCGCGCTGGCGCCGGACACCGCGTTCACCGTGATGATGGCGATCGCGATGTTCGGTGCACTGTTCACGTGGCTGATGATCTTCGTCACGCACCTGCGCTTCCGTTCGCGGTATCGCGGCCCCGCGCTCGCGTTCCGGATGTGGGGACACCCGTTCGGCAGCCTGCTCGGTGCGGGACTCGTCGCGGCGATCCTGTTCACGACCGTGTTCACGCGCGAATTCCGGATGACGATGGTGGTCGGCGTCGTGTTCGCCGTGCTGCTCACGCTCGCGTACGCGCTGCATTACCGGCACCAACACGCGCGTTGATGGCCACGGCGCGGCCTGCCCCGCCTACGCCGCTTCCCCGTTCGCTAAGGTTCCGTTAAGCCAGCGGCGACTACATTCGATCCTGTCTGCAAGGCGGGCCGGCACGCGCCGGCCTGCCGCTTTCCTGCAAAAGGGGTTCGAATGAACAAACTTCCCGAAATCACGCTCGCATTCTGGATCATGAAGATCTGCGCGACGACGCTCGGCGAAACCGGCGGCGACCTGCTGTCGATGACGCTGAACGTCGGCTACGCGGTGAGCTCCATCCTGCTGTTCGGCTTCTTTCTCGTGACGCTGGGTGCGCAGCTCAGGACGACACGCTATCGCCCGGCGATCTACTGGGCCGTGATCGTCGCGACGAGCACGGCCGGCACGACGATGTCCGACTTCATGGACCGCACGCTCGGCCTCGGCTATGCGGCCGGCTCGTCGATCCTCATCGCGATCCTGCTGGCGATCTTCGCCGTGTGGCGCCTCAGCGGCGAATCGCTGTCGGTCGACCTGATCCGTACGCGCAAGGTCGAGCTGCTGTACTGGATCGCGATCCTGTTCTCGAACACGCTCGGTACCGCGCTCGGCGACTTCCTCGCGGACAGCTCCGGGCTCGGCTTCGGCGGCGGCGCGTTGCTGATCGGCGGGCTGCTCGCGGTGATCGTGCTGGCGCACTATTTCACGCGGATCTCGGGCGTGCTGCTGTTCTGGGCCGCTTTCGTGCTCACGCGTCCGTTCGGCGCGACGGTCGGCGACCTGCTGACGAAGCCGGTTGCGAAGGGCGGCCTCGCGCTCGGCACGATTGGTTCGTCGGCCGTGCTGCTCGGCGTGCTGGTCGCGATGGTGATCTACGCGATCGTGGCTCAATCGCGGCAGCGCGACCTGACACCCGCGCGGATCGCGCAAGCCGTCGAGGAATGACGGCGCAGGAAAAGAAAAAGGGGCCGCGAGGCCCCTTTTTTTGTTGCGCCGTTCAGTGACGGCCGGTGCTGCCGAAGCCGCCTTCGCCACGATCGCTTTCCGCGAAGTCGTCGACGATGTTGAACTGCGCCTGGACGACCGGCACGATCACGAGCTGGGCGAGCCGCTCGAACGGATTCAGCACGAACTCGGTCTGGCCGCGGTTCCACGTCGAGATCATCAACTGGCCCTGGTAGTCGGAATCGATCAGGCCGACGAGGTTGCCGAGCACGATGCCGTGCTTGTGGCCGAGGCCCGAGCGCGGCAGGATCAGCGCCGCGTAGCCGGGGTCGGCGAGGTGGATCGCGAGGCCGGTCGGCACGAGCGTCGTTTCGCCCGGCTGCAGCGTGACCGGTGCATCGAGGCACGCACGCAGGTCGAGGCCCGCGCTGCCGGTGGTTGCATAGGCGGGCAGGTAGTCGCGCATGCGCGCGTCGAGAATCTTCAGGTCGAGTTTCATGCGGTCGTCGGATGGGGCGGGAAGGGCGCGGCAGCAACGCTGCCGCGCGGGAGATCAGATCAGGCGGTTGTCGGGCAGGCGCTTCGCGATTTCCGCGACGAGCGTGTGCGCGAGTTCGTCCTTCGGCGCACGCGGCAGGCGCGTGAGGCCGGCGGCCTCGAACAGCACGACTTCGTTGTCGTCGCGGCCGAACGTCAGCGGGCCGAGGTTGCCGACGAGCAGCGGCACGTTCTTGCGCTTGCGCTTCTCGTCGCCGTGCACGTCGAGGTCGCCGCTTTCGGCCGCGAACCCGACGCAGAACGGCGGATCGGGCAGCGCCGCGACCGACGCGAGGATGTCGGGATTCTCGACGAACGCGAGCGCGGGCACCTTGTGGTCGGCCGTCTTCTTCATCTTGTGCTCGGCCGGCTGGGCGGCGCGCCAGTCGGCGACCGCAGCGACCGCGACGAAGATATCGGCATCGGCGACGGCATGCATGACCGCGTCGTACATCTGCTGGGCCGTCTGCACGTCCTGTCGGTAGACGCCCCACGGCGTGTCGAGCGCCACCGGCCCCGCGACGAGATGCACGTCGGCGCCGGCTTGCTGTGCGGCACGCGCGAGCGCGAAGCCCATCTTGCCGCTCGAGCGGTTCGTGAGGCCGCGCACCGGGTCGAGCGGTTCGAACGTCGGCCCGGCCGTGATCAGCACGCGCCGGTGCGCGAGCACCTTCGGCGCGAAGTGCGCGACGATCGCTTCATAGATCGCCTCGGGTTCGAGCATGCGGCCGTCGCCGACTTCGCCGCAGGCCTGCGCGCCCGAATCCGGGCCGAGCACCGACACGCCGTCCGCGCGCAGCTGCGCGGCGTTGCGCTGCGTGGCCGGGTTCTGCCACATCTGGCGGTTCATGGCGGGAACGACGAGCAGCGGGCAATCGCGCGCGACGCACAGCGTCGACAGCAGGTCGTCCGCGAATCCGTGCGCGAGCTTCGCGAGGAAGTCCGTCGACGCGGGCGCGATCACGATTGCATCGGCTTCGCGCGACAGGTCGATGTGCGCCATGTTGTTGTCGACGCGCGCGTCCCACTGGCTCGTGTAGACGGGCCGGCCCGACAGCGCCTGCATCGTGACGGGCGTGATGAACTGGGTAGCGGCTTCGGTCATCGCGACCTGTACGGTCGCGCCGGCCTTCACGAGCAGCCGGGTGAGTTCGGCGATCTTGTAGCAGGCGATGCCGCCCGTCAGGCCGAGAACGAGGTGTTTTCCTGCGAGTTCTGCGTGTGCCAACTCAGGCCTCCAAGGGTCAAACGGAACGGCCGGCGCGAAGCCGGCCGTCGACGCCGAGTATGCGCGCTTAGCGCGAGCCGCGCACGCGACGCAGTTCGTCGTAGATCAGCAGCACCGCACCGACCGTGATCGCGGAATCGGCGAGGTTGAACGCCGGGAAGTGCCAGGCGCCGAGATGGAAATCGAGGAAGTCGATCACGTGGCCGTAGACGAGCCGGTCGATCACGTTGCCGAGTGCGCCGCCGAGGATCATGGCGAGCGACAGGCTGAACAGCCGCTGCTGGCCGTGACGCTTCAGCAGGAAGCAGATCACGAGCGTCGCGGCGATGCCGAGCGCGGTGAACGCCCAACGCTGCCAGCCGCCCGCGGTCGACAGGAAGCCGAACGCGGCGCCGCGGTTGTACACCAGCACGAGGTTGAAGAACGACGTCAGCTCATGCTGCGCGCCGTACGCGAACGTTTTCAGGATCGCGATCTTCGACAGCTGGTCGAACAGGATCACGATCAGCGAAATGCCGAGCCAGGGCGCAAGCGCACCGCTGGCCGGTTTCGACAGGGTTTTCGCCATATTTAAGCAGCGCTCCGGATTTCGCCGTTTTCGAACAGGTTGGAGAAGCAGCGGCCGCACAGCGTCGGATGATCGGCGTGCGCGCCGACATCTTCACGGTAGTGCCAGCAGCGCTCGCACTTCTGGTACTTCGACGCGGCCACGTCGACGCTTTCCTGCGCTTCGTCGTCGACCTTGACGACCGTCGCAGCCGACGTGATCAGCACGAACTTGAGATCGTCGCCGAGGCTCGTGAGCGCGTCGTAGCGTGCGCCGCTCGCGTGCACCGCGACTTCGGCCTGCAGCGACGAACCGATGCGGTTCGCGGTGCGTGCTTCCTCGAGCGCCTTCGTCACGTTGCCGCGCACATCGCGCAGCAGCGCCCACTTCTCGATCAGCGCGGCGGAGCCGGCGACTTCCGGATACGCGTAGTAGGTTTCCGTGTAGATCGTGTCGCTGGCCGGCTGGAACACCTTCCACGCTTCTTCCGCCGTGAACGACAGGAACGGCGCGAGCACGCGCAGCAGGCCGTGCGTCAGGTGGTACAGCGCCGTCTGTGCGGAGCGGCGGGCGCGCGAATCGGCCGCGCTCGTGTACAGGCGATCCTTCAGCACGTCGAGGTAGAAGCCGCCGAGATCTTCCGAGCAGTACGTCTGCAGCTTCGCGACGACCGGGTGGAATTCGTACTTCTCGTAGTGGCCGAGCAGTTCCGTCTGCAGTTGCTGCGAGAACGCGACCGCATAACGGTCGATCTCGAGCCATTCGTCGACCGGCACCGCGTGCTGCGCGAAATCGAAGTCCGACAGGTTCGCGAGCAGGAAGCGCAGCGTGTTGCGGATGCGGCGATAGCCTTCGGTCACGCGCTTCAGGATTTCCTCGGAGATCGCGAGCTCGCCCGAATAGTCGGTCGACGCGATCCACAGGCGGATGATTTCCGCGCCGAGGCGGTTCGCGACTTCATGCGGGTCGATGCCGTTGCCGAGCGACTTGCTCATCTTGCGGCCTTCGCCGTCGACCGTGAAGCCGTGCGTGAGCAGGCCCTTGTACGGTGCGCGGCCGTCGATCATCGACGCCGTGAGCAGCGACGAGTGGAACCAGCCGCGGTGCTGGTCCGAGCCTTCGAGGTAGAGGTCGGCCGGGAACTGCAGCTGATCCTTGTGCGAGCCGCGCAGCACGTGCCAGTGCGTCGTGCCCGAATCGAACCACACGTCGAGCGTGTCGCGGTTTTTTTCGTACAGGTTCGCGTCGTCGCCGATCAGCTCGCGCGGGTCGAGCGTCTGCCACGCTTCGATGCCCGATTGCTCGACGCGCTTCGCGACTTCCTCGAGCAGCTCGAGCGTGCGCGGATGCAGCTCGCCGGTTTCCTTGTGCACGAAGAACGCCATCGGCACGCCCCACTGGCGCTGGCGCGACAGCGTCCAGTCGGGACGGTTCGCGATCATGCTGAACAGGCGCTGCTTGCCCCACGACGGGTAGAACGCGGTCGCGTCGACGCCTTCGAGCGCCGTTTCGCGCAGCGTCTTGCCGCCGTCGCGCGGCGTGACGTCCATGCCCGCGAACCACTGCGACGTCGCGCGGTAGATGATCGGGGTCTTGTGGCGCCAGCAGTGCATGTAGCTGTGCGTGTACTTCTCGCTGCGCAGCAGCGAGCCGGCTGCGTTCAGCGCCTCGACGATCTTCGGGTTCGCGTCCCAGATCGACAGGCCGCCGAACAGCGGCAGCGATTCGATATAGCGGCCATCACCCATCACCGGGTTGATGAAGTCCGAGTCGGTCATCCCGTGCGCCTTGCAGGACACGAAGTCCTCGATACCGTACGCGGGCGACGAGTGCACGACGCCGGTACCCGTGTCGGTCGTCACGTAGTCGCCGAGGTAGACGGGCGCGGTGCGCTTGTAGCCGGGGTGAGCCGACGCGAGCGGGTGGTGGAAGCGCAGGCCCGCGAGCTTCACGCCCGGCGCGGTTGCGACGACGCGGCCGGTCAGCTTGAAGTCGGTCATGCAGGCTTCGACGCGCTCTTCCGCGATGATCAGCAGCCCGCGCTCGGTGTCGACCAGCGCGTAGACGATTTCCGGATGGAGGTTCAGCGCCTGGTTCGCGGGGATCGTCCACGGCGTGGTGGTCCAGATCACGATGCCGCCTTCGGCGCGCGGCAGGGCCGGCAGGCCGAACGCCTGTGCAGTCTTTTCCGGTTCCGCGAACGCGAACATCACGTCGATCGTCGGGTCGGTGCGGTCCTTGTACTCGACTTCCGCTTCCGCGAGTGCCGAGCCGCAGTCGAAGCACCAGTTCACCGGCTTCAGCCCGCGATACACGTAGCCCTTTTCGATGATCTTGCCGAGCGCGCGGAGCTCTTCCGCCTCGTTGACGAAGTTCATCGTCTTGTACGGGTTGGCCCAGTCGCCGAGCACGCCCAGGCGCTTGAAGCCGACCTTCTGCTTCTCGATCTGCTCGGTCGCGTACGCGCGCGCCTTGCTCATCACTTCGGCCGCCGGCAGCGACTTGCCGAACTGCTTCTCGATCTGGATTTCGATCGGCATCCCGTGGCAGTCCCAGCCCGGCACGTACGGTGCGTCGAAGCCGGCCATGTTGCGCGACTTGACGACGATGTCCTTCAGGATCTTGTTGACGGCGTGGCCGAGGTGGATGTCACCGTTCGCATACGGCGGGCCGTCGTGCAGGATGAACTTCGGACGGCCGGCGCTGGCCGCGCGGATCTTCTCGTAGAGGCCGCGCTCTTCCCATTCCTTGACCCACTGCGGCTCGCGCTTGGGCAGGTCGCCGCGCATCGGGAACGGCGTGTCGAGCAGGTTGACCGGATACTTGGCCTGCGGTTTCGAATCGGCTTTCTTGTTGCTCATGATGGGATCGCTATCTAAATCTCGGGGGACGCGCGAGCGTCGTGAATCGGGAATGCGCGCGACTGGGCGGCGCGAGGGTGCGGCGCGGGGCGCCGCCGTCCGGATCAGCTAATTCGGTCGGTGGCCGACGTCGAGAAGCCCGTGGCGCGGCTGCCCGGCGCACGGTCGCGCTCGATGAAGTACGCACGCGCATTCGCGACGTCCAGCGCGATCGCGCGCGACAGCGCCTCGAGATCGTCGAATTTCGCCTCGTCGCGCAGCTTCTTCAGGAATTCGACGCGGATGAGCTTGCCGTATGCGTCGCCGTGCCAGTCGAGCAGGTGGACTTCGAGCAGCACGCGGCCCGAATCGTCGACGGTCGGGCGCAGGCCGAGGCTCGCGACGCCCGGCAACGGGGCGGGGCCGAGGCCGTGCACTTGCACGACGAAGATGCCGGCGAGCGCCGGCCGCTTGTGGGCGATCGGCAGGTTCAGCGTCGGGAAGCCGAGGTCGCGGCCGAGCTTCAGCCCGTGCGCGACGTGGCCGCTGATCGCATAGCCATGGCCGAGCGCTTGCGCGGCCGCATCGAGATCGCCCGCCGCGAGCGCGGCGCGCACGCCCGAGCTCGAGATGCGCGTGCCGTCGCTGCCGGCCACCGTACCCATCTGCTCGACCTCGAAGCCGTACTGCGCGCCGGCCGCCTGCAGCGTGTCGAAGGTGCCCGCGCGTTTCGCGCCGTAGCAGAAATCGTCGCCGACCATCATCCAGCGCGTGTGCAGCCCGTTCACCAGCGTGCGTTCGACGAACGCCTGCGGCGACTGGCTCGCGAACGTGTGGTTGAAGTGCTCGACGACCACGCGGTCGACACCGTGATCGCGCAGCGCCTCGAGCTTGTCGCGCAGCATCGCGATGCGCGGCGGCGCGCCGGCCGGATTGAAGAATTCGCGCGGGTGCGGCTCGAACGTCATTACGCACACGGGCAGGCCGCGCGCGTCCGCTGCTGCGCGCACGCGCGCGAGCAGGGCCTGGTGGCCGCGATGGACACCGTCGAAGTTGCCGATCGTCAGCGCGCACGGGGCGCGGCTCTCGGCGTTGGGCAGGCCGCGGAAGACTTTCACGATAGCGGATGCAGCGTCGGGGAATGGGCGGTGGGGTGCCGCAAAGCAAAAGATTATAAACGTTCGGGCGGGCCGGCGGCCGAGAAGGGGGGAAACGCGGGGGCGAATGGTAAAATTCGCGGATGAAAAAACTCGTGATCCTGATTTCCGGTCGCGGCAGCAACATGGAGGCCATCGTCCGCGCGTGCGCGCAGGAACGCTGGCCGGCCGAGATTGCCGCCGTGATCGCCAACCGGCCCGATGCGGCCGGGTTGGCATTTGCCGCGTCGCACGGGGTGGCGACGGCGGTGGTCGACCACCGGTCGTTCGATGGCCGCGACAGCTTCGACGCGGCGCTCGCCGCCGAGATCGACCGGTTCGCCCCCGATCTCGTGGTCCTCGCCGGCTTCATGCGCATCCTCACGCCCGCATTCGTCAGACGATACGAAGGCCGGCTGCTGAACATCCATCCGTCGCTGCTGCCGAGCTTCAAGGGCATTCACACGCACCAGCAGGCGCTCGACGCGGGTGTCGCGCTGCATGGCGCAAGCGTGCATTTCGTCATTCCCGAGCTCGACAGCGGCGCGATCGTCGCGCAGGGCGCGGTGCCCGTGCGCGCGGGCGACGACGCGGCCGCGCTCGCGCAGCGTGTGCTGACGGTCGAGCATGTGCTGTATCCGCGCGCGGTGCGCTGGTTCATCGAGGGGCGTCTGCGCCTCGAGAACGGCCGTGCAGTGGTGGCGCCGGAAGAGGCGCGCTGGATTTTCGCGGATCAACCGCATACCGAAACGAGTGAGGGCGTATGAAACTGCACGGATTCCTGATCGGCCAGACCGAGACTTTGTTGGCCGAGGTGCTGAAGTTCGCCGGCCCTGCCGACGCAACGACGAGCCGGTTCTTCCGCGCGCACCCGAAGCTCGGGCATGCCGAGCGCGGCGTGATCGCCGAGGCGGTGTTCGCGGTGCTGCGCCGGAAGATGGAGTTTTCGCACCTCGCCGAGAGCGGCACGGGCACGCCTGCGCGGCGCCTCACGCTGCTCGGCCTGATGCAGACGGCTGGCCGCAATGCGCTGAAGCCGTTCCTGTCCGACACCGAGTCCGCATGGCTCGAGCACGTGTCGAAGATCGACCCGGCGAGCCTGCCGGTGCGCATCCGTACGAACCTGCCCGACTGGATCCACCAGGCATTGTCGGCCCGTTTCGACGCCGACGAGCTCGCGCAACTCGCGGCCGCGCTGAACTACCCGGCGCCGCTCGACCTGCGTGCCAATGTGCAGAAGGCCAGCCGTGATCAGGTCATCGACGGGTTGCGCGCGGAAGGCATCGATGCGGGCGCGACGCCGTTTTCGCCGTTCGGCGTGCGCGTGGTCGGCAAGCCGGCGCTGACGCGCCTGAGGCTGTTCGAGGAAGGTGCGATCGAGGTGCAGGACGAAGGCAGCCAGCTGCTGTGTTCGCTGGTCGCGCCGCGTCGCGGCGAGATGGTCGTCGATTTCTGCGCGGGCGCGGGCGGCAAGACGCTCGCGCTGGGCGCGATGATGCGCTCGACCGGGCGACTCTACGCGTTCGACGTGTCGGAGAAGCGCCTGGCGAAGCTGAAGCCGCGCCTTGCGCGCAGCGGGCTGTCGAACGTGAATCCCGTGCTGATCGACAGCGAGCACGACGCGAAGATCAAGCGGCTCGCCGGCAAGATCGACCGCGTGCTGGTCGATGCGCCGTGCAGTGGCCTCGGCACGCTGCGCCGCAACCCGGATCTGAAGTGGCGCCAGACGCGTACGGCGATCGACGAGCTGACGCCGAAGCAGGCGTCGATTCTCGCGAGCGCCGCGCGCCTGGTGAAGAAGGGCGGCCGGCTCGTCTACGCGACCTGCAGCGTGCTCGACGCCGAGAACGAACGCATCGTCGAGCAGTTCCTGGCCGACCATCCCGAGTTCGTGCTGGTGCCGGCGCAGAAGGTGCTGGACGACCAGCGCATCGAGCTCGAGACGGGCGACTACCTGTCGCTGTGGCCGCACCGCCACGCGACCGACGGCTTCTTCGCCGCGGTGCTCGAACGGCGCGCTGCGCAGTAACGGCGGGCCGGACGGACGATGGAGAATCTGCAGAGCCGTCTGCTGTCGCACCGGCTGGCGTCGGTCATCCGCGATTTCCACCAGCCGGTGATGATCTGGCAGGCGGCGATCCTCATCGGTGCGCTGTGCTTCGCCTGGGTGGCTGCGCGCTTCGTGCACGGCCGGATCGACGCGCGCCGCCGGGCGGCCGGACGCGCGCCCGGCGCGGGTGCGCAAAGCCTGAAGCGCGCGTTGTTCCCGCTGTTCGGCAGCGTGTTCGTGGGCGGCGCGCAGCTCGCGTTCGACCCGTTCATGTCGACGTCGCTGCTGTCGCTCGCGCTCGTGCCGCTGTTCGGCATCGGGCTGATCTACGTGCTGTTCTTCTTTGCGCGGCGCGTGTTTGCGCGCGACGGCCACACGCATGCGTGGCTGTCGATCGTCGAGAAGATCGTGTCGACCGTCGTGTGGGCCGCGATGGTGCTGACCGTGCTCGGCATCCAGCGTGACGTGCTCGGCTGGCTCGACAGCGTGCAGTTCCGTGTCGCCAATGCGCACCTCACGCTGCTGTCGGTGATTTCCGGCGCGTTGTGGGTCTGCGTGACGCTGATGGTCGCGATGTGGCTCGGCTCGGTGCTCGAGGATCGCCTCACGCGCGCGACCACGCTCGACGCGAACCTGAAGGTCGTGCTGTCGCGGGTCGGCCGCGCGCTGCTCGTGTTCGCGGCGATCCTGATCGGGCTGTCGCTGGTCGGCATCGACGTGACGGTGCTCGGCGTGTTCGGCGGCGCGGTGGGTGTTGGCCTCGGTTTCGGGCTGCAGAAGATCGCCAGCAACTACGTGTCGGGCTTCATCATCCTGCTCGACCGCTCGCTGCGGCTCGGCGACGCGATCAGCGTCGGCGGGCTGCAGGGCGTCGTCACGCAGATCCGCACGCGCTATACGGTCGTGCGCGGCCTCGACGGCAACGAGACGCTGATCCCGAACGAGAAGCTGATCACCGACGTCGTGCAGAACCAGTCGTCGTACCTGACACGCGGCTACGCGAAGGTCGCGGTGCAGGTCGCATACACGAGCGATGTCGAGTACGCGCTCACGCTGCTCGCCGATGCAGCCAAGGGCGTGCCGCGTGTGCTGGCGGAGCCTGCTCCGACCCCGTATCTGGTGAGTTTCGGGGCCGACGGGATCGACCTGGAGCTCGGTTTCTGGATCGAGGATTCCGCGAAAGGCACGTCCGGCGTGCGTTCGACCGTGAATCGCAACATCTGGCGCCTGTTCAGCGAGCACGGGATTTCGATTCCGTTCCCGCAGCGCGAAGTGCGCGTCGTCGGGTTGCCCGACGGCTTCCCCGCCGCGGGCGCGGCGGCCGGCAACGGCGCCGTGGACGGGCACGCACCGGCTGCATGACGCGCGCCGGTCGCCAATCGTATCGACCCCGCGGTCGGAACCGGATCGCGGGCCTTTCCAAGTCCGCCCATGGACTGGGTTTGTTGCGTCAGGGCAAGAAAATATTCATTTTTTACAAAGACTTGGAACGGTTGAAGTAAAATTCTGGTCTACACGCGGTATGCTTTCATTTTTCTGACGCTTGGCGCGGGCCGGCGTCGCTCTCATCACAGGTAACTGCCTTGTTGAATTCCCTGCTCGATTTTCTTTCCCACGGGCTCCTGCATTTTTCGTGGTGGCAGGTCGCGCTGTTCGCGCTCGCCGTCACGCACGTCACGATCATCGGCGTGACGGTCTACCTGCACCGCTGCCAGGCGCACCGCGCGCTTGAGCTGCATCCGATCGCGAGCCACTTCTTCCGCCTCTGGCTGTGGATGACGACCGGCATGCTGACCGGCCAGTGGGCCGCGATTCACCGCAAGCACCACGCGAAGTGCGAGACCGAGGAAGATCCGCACAGCCCGCAGACGCGCGGCATCTGGAAGGTGTTCCTCGAAGGCGCCGAGCTGTATCGCGCGGAAGCGAAGAACGAAGAGACGATGCGCAAGTTCGGCCATGGCACGCCGAGCGACTGGGTCGAACGCAATGTCTATTCGAAGTACCCGATTCTCGGCATCAGCCTGATGATGGTGATCGACGTCGCGCTGTTCGGCGTGATCGGCCTGACCGTGTGGGCTGTGCAGATGGTCTGGATTCCGTTCTGGGCGGCTGGCGTCGTCAACGGTTTCGGTCACTTCTGGGGCTATCGCAACTTCAACTCGACCGACGCGAGCACGAACCTGTTCCCGTGGGGCATCGTGATCGGCGGCGAAGAGCTGCACAACAACCACCACACGTTCGCGACGTCGGCGAAGCTGTCGAACAAGTGGTACGAGTTCGACATCGGCTGGATGTACATCCGCATCATGTCGGCATTCGGTCTCGCGAAGGTGAAGAAGGTCGCGCCGACACCGCGCCTGAACAAGCCGAAGACGGTGCTCGACCAGGAAACGCTGCAGGCCGTGCTGTCGAACCGCTACGAAGTGATGGCGCGCTACGGCAAGGCCGTGAAGCGTGCATATCGCCAGGAACTCGCGCACCTGAAGGAAATCGGCGGCGAGAAGTACCAGATGATGCGCGGCGCACGCAAGTGGTTCCACAAGGATGCCGACGGCCTCGACGAGCCGCAGAAGAAGCTGCTGCCGGAAATCTTCGCGAACAGCCAGAAGCTGCAAACCTACTTCCAGTTGCGCCAGGATCTCGCCGCGATCTGGGATCGTTCGACCGCATCGCGCGAACAGCTTCTCGCGCAATTGCAGGATTGGTGCCATCGCGCAGAACAAAGCGGCATCAAGGCGCTGCAGGAATTCGCGACGCGCCTGCGCCGCTACGCCTGATTCGAAATCGATTAGAATCTAAGGACGTCAAAAACCCCGCGTTGGCGGGGTTTTTTATTTGGTTCGCCGGTTTTCGAAGGGTGATCGGCAGGGCTGGATTCGTATGAGGCTTGGGGCAGCGTGGAAGTGCCTGCTCCGGGGCGAGATCAGGGGATGGGATCGGGGTTGGCGCTAAAGCGCTGGCGCTGATCGACCGCGAAGCATGGGACCCAAGTAAGTGCTAAAGCGCTAACTCGGATCGACCGCGAAGCATGGGACCAGCGTAAGCGCTAAAGCGCTAACGCTGGTCGACAGGAGATATGGAGATGCAATCGACGATCAAACCCGTCGAGTACGACCGGCCCGTTGCAGCAGGGACCGTGTGCGGCGTGGGGCAGGCCTGGGCCAAGGTGCCCGATGCACCGTCCGCCGAAGAGCGGGCCGCGCTGAAGGCGCGCATCAAGGCACTGCTCGTGCGTGAAAAGGCCGTGTTGGTCGCGCACTACTACGTCGATGCCGAATTGCAGGAGCTTGCCGACGAAACCGGCGGCTGTGTCGCCGATTCGCTCGAAATGGCCCGCTTCGGCCGTGACCACGACGCGCAGACGCTGATCGTCGCCGGCGTGCGCTTCATGGGCGAAACCGCGAAGATCCTGAGCCCGAACAAACGAATCCTGATGCCCGATCTCGACGCGACCTGCTCGCTCGACCTCGGCTGCCCGGTCGACGAATTCTCGGCGTTCTGCGATGCGCATCCGGATCGTACCGTCGTCGTCTACGCGAATACCAGCGCTGCCGTGAAGGCGCGTGCGGACTGGATGGTCACGTCGTCGATCGGCCTCGAGATCGTGGCCGACCTGCATGCGCGCGGCGAGAAGATCATCTGGGCACCGGATCGCCATCTCGGTAGCTACATCCAGAAGAAAACCGGCGCGGACATGCTGCTGTGGCAAGGCTCGTGTCTCGTCCACGACGAATTCAAGGGCATCGAGCTCGACCTGCTGCGCGCCGAGTATCCGGACGCGAAGGTGCTCGTCCACCCCGAATCGCCGGAAAACGTCGTCGCGCAGGCCGATGTGGTCGGCTCGACCACGCAGTTGATCGATGCGGCGGTCAAGTTCGACGCGACGCACTTCATCGTCGCGACCGATCTCGGCATCCTGCACAAGATGCAGCTTGCGGCACCCGGCAAGACCTTCATTGCCGCGCCGACGGCCGGCAACAGCGCCACCTGCAAGAGCTGCGCGCACTGCCCGTGGATGGCGATGAACGGCCTCGCGAACCTCGCTGACGTGCTCGAACGCGGTCACAACGAGATCTTCGTCGATCCCGCGATCGGCGAGCGCGCACGCCTGCCGATTGACCGGATGCTCGATTTCGCAGCCGCGCACAAGAAGCGCGTGCAGGCGAGCGGCGATCTGCAGCGTGACCAGCAACTGTTTGCGACCGTGGGGGCTGCATGACGAACTCCGCAGTATCCCCGCTGTTCGGCAGCGTCCGCGAGCAATACGGCGCGGCATTCGACGACGCGATCGCACGCAACGTGGCCGATGCAATCGCGGAAGACGTTGGCACCGGCGACCAGACCGGGCGGCTCGTACCGGCCGGCGGGCGTCGCCGTGCTCGCATCATCGTGCGCGAGGAAGCCGTGCTGTGCGGCGTGCCGTGGTTCGAGGCCGTGATTGCACGGATCGATCCGGCGATCGTCGTGCAATGGCGCTATCGCGAAGGCGACCGGATGACGCCTGACTCGACCGTCTGCGAACTCGAAGGGCCGGCGCGCGCGCTGCTGACGGCCGAGCGCAACGGGCTGAATTTCCTGCAACTGCTGTCGGGTGTTGCGACCGCAACGCGCCGTTACGTCGATCGTGTCGAAGGCACACGCGCGAAGATCCTCGATACGCGCAAGACGCTGCCGGGCCTGCGGCTCGCGCAGAAGTACGCGGTGCGCGTCGGCGGCGGCGAGAACCAGCGTCTCGCGCTGTATGACGGCATCCTGATCAAGGAAAACCACATCGCGGCGGCAGGCGGTGTGGGCGAGGCGCTCGACGCGGCGTTCGCGCTGGAGTCGGGCGTGCCCGTACAGGTCGAAGTCGAGACGCTTGCGCAACTCGATACGGCGCTCGCGCACCGCGCGCAGTCGGTGCTGCTCGACAACTTCACGCTCGACATGATGCGTGAAGCGGTGCGCGTGGCTGCGGACAAGGCCGTGCTCGAAGTGTCGGGCGGCGTCAATTTCGATACGGTGCGTGCGTTTGCGGAGACGGGTGTCGACCGCATCTCGATCGGCGCGCTGACGAAGGACGTGCGCGCGACGGACTATTCGATGCGGATCGTCGACTGACCGAACACCGTCGATCAGACAAAAAAGCCGTTGGCGCGCAAACGCCAACGGCTTTTTTCATGTGCGGCCGCGGCGGCAGCCAGGAAGGGCGTGCCGGTCAGCGGCGCGCGCGCGGCGTGAGCACGCTCGGCAGCGCCTTCGGCAGCGAGTTCGGCCAGTCGCGGCTGTAGTGCAGCCCGCGGCTTTCGCGGCGCGAGTGTGCGCTCTTCACGATCAGCGTTGCCACGTCGACGAGGTTGCGCAGCTCGAGCAGGTCGCGCGTCACGCGGAAGTTCGCGTAGTACTCGTGGATCTCGTCGCGCAGCAGCGACAGCCGGTGCTTCGCGCGTTCGAGGCGCTTGTCGGTGCGCACGATGCCGACGTAGTTCCACATCAGGCGGCGCAGCTCGTCCCAGTTGTGCGCGACGACGACTTCCTCGTCCGCATCCGACACGCGGCTTTCGTCCCACGCGGGCAGCGTGGCCGGCGTTTCGGCATCGAAGCCGGCTGCCTCGATCGCCTCGGCTGCCGCGCGGCCGATCACCAGACATTCGAGCAGCGAGTTGCTCGCGAGCCGGTTCGCGCCGTGGAGCCCCGTGTACGACGTTTCGCCGACCGCATACAGGCCTGCGAGATCGGTGCGCCCGGCGAGGTCGGTGACGACGCCGCCGCACGTGTAGTGCGCGGCCGGCACGACGGGAATCGGCTCTTTCGCGATGTCGATGCCGAATTCGAGGCAGCGCGCGTGGATCGTCGGGAAGTGTTCGCGCAGGAACGCTTCCGGCTGGTGGCTGATGTCGAGATACACGCAGTCGATCCCGCGCTTCTTGATCTCGAAGTCGATCGCGCGCGCGACGATGTCGCGCGGCGCGAGTTCGGCGCGCGGATCGTGCGCGGGCATGAAGCGCGTGCCGTCGGGCAGCTTCAACAGGCCGCCTTCGCCGCGCACGGCTTCGGAAATCAGGAACGACTTCGCATACGGATGGAACAGGCAGGTCGGGTGGAACTGGATGAACTCCATGTTCGACACGCGGCAGCCCGCACGCCACGCCATCGCGATGCCGTCGCCGGTCGCGGTGTCGGGGTTCGTCGTGTACAGGTAGACCTTGCCGGCGCCGCCCGTTGCGAGCACCGTATGCGGTGCCTCGATCGTGATCGTGCGATCGTTGTCGACGTCGAGCGCGTACAGGCCGTGACAGCGGCGGCCGGGCAGGCCGAGCCGGTCCGACGTGATCAGGTCGATCGCGTGGTGGTTTTCGAAGAACGTGATGTTCGGATGCTGGCGCGCGCGCGCCGACAGCGTGGCGAGCACCGCATGGCCGGTCGCATCGGCCGCATGGATGATCCGGCGGTGGCTGTGGCCGCCTTCGCGTGTGAGGTGGAAGCCGAGCTCGGCCGCGTCGTCCTTCGTGAACGGTACGCCCTGCGAGATCAGCCATTCGATCGCTTCGCGGCCGTGCTCGACGATATAGCGCGTCGCGCCTTCGTCGCACAAGCCGCCACCGGCGACCAGCGTGTCGTCGACGTGGTTCTCGATGCTGTCCGCCGAATCGAGGACAGCCGCGATGCCGCCTTGCGCGTTATCGCTCGCGCCCTCCATCATCGACCGCTTCGCGATCAGCGCGACACGTCGCGTGCTGGCCAGGTTGAGTGCGACCGACAGCCCTGCCAGGCCGCTGCCGACGATCGCCACGTCGAATTTCATGCTGCATCTCCATCGTTACGCTTTTGATCTTGTGCGTTCCGGCGGCCGTGGCCGCGGAAAGGGGAGAGCATACCGCGTCGCGCCGGAGCGTGCGCGCAAAACAAAAAGCCCCGCATGTGCGGGGCTTTTCGGTCGCCGTCAGGCTAGCAGAAACCGGAGATTACTTGATCTTGGTTTCTTTGTATTCCACATGCTTGCGGACGACGGGATCGAACTTCTTGATCGCCATCTTTTCCGGCATGTTGCGCTTGTTCTTCGTGGTCGTGTAGAAATGACCCGTACCAGCGGTCGACTCAAGCTTGATCTTGTCGCGTGCGCCTTTTGCCATGATTGTGCTCCTTGGGCTTAGGCTTCGCCGCGTGCGCGCAGGTCAGCGAGCACGGAATCGATGCCGTTCTTGTCGATCAGGCGCAGGCCGGCGTTCGAGACGCGCAGGCGCACCCAGCGGTTTTCGCTCTCCACCCAGAACCGGCGGTTTTGCAGGTTCGGCAGGAAGCGGCGCTTCGTCTTGTTGTTGGCGTGGGAAACGTTGTTGCCGCTCATCGGCGCTTTCCCAGTTACTTGGCATACGCGTGCCATGAGAGCACTCCTAATACGCTAAATTCGGGGTTCGATCGCCGGTGAAGGTTCCATCGCACCGCCACGTGATCCATGGCTGCACTCAGAACGCCGAAGCCCTTACAGACAAGGCCCTTCGATGGCTAGAACTGTGGTTGGAAAAAATACAGACGGCGATTCTAGCAGAAAAAGCTCAGGAAAATCAAACCTAATTTCGCATCGCCGTTGCGGCGCCCTTGGGCGGGCCGCAACCGCACAGTCTACAGCCAGCCGGCCCGTGCGAACGAAAAAGTATCGCTGATGCCGATTACGACGTGATCGAGCAGTCGCACGTCGACGAGCGCGAGCGCGTCGTGCAGCACGCGGGTCAGGCGGCGATCTTCCGCGCTGGGCTGCACCGCGCCCGACGGATGGTTGTGCGCGACGATCAGTGCCGCGGCGTTGTACACCATCGCGCGGCGCACGATCTCGCGCGGGTAGACGGCCATGCGCGTCAGCGAGCCGCGCGTGATTTCCTCCATGTCGATCAGGCGGTGGCGCGCGTCGAGGTAGACCGCGGCGAACACCTCGTACGGGCGCGCGCCGATCTTCAGCCGCAGATAGTCCTCGACCGCGCCGGGCGAATCGATCGGCTGCTTCTCGTGCGCTTTCTCCTTCAGCATGCGACGCGCGATCTCGGTGACCGCAACCAGCCGTGCGGAGCGCGCGGGGCCGATGCCGGGGTGCGCCTCGAAATCGTCGGCGGTCGCCTCGAGCAGCCCGTGCAACGACTTGAACTGCGTGACCAGCGCGCGGGCGGTGGCGAACACGTCGTGCCCGGGCTTGCCCGTGCCGAGCAGCAGGGCGATCAGTTCGTCGTCGGTCAGCGCGGCCGGCCCGCGCTCCAGCAATCGCTCGCGCGGCCGCTCGGGCCGCCAGCCGCGCGGGCGGCGCTTGAGCCGGTGGAGCGGGAGGACGCGACCGGGCGGATCGGCCGGCAGATCGGTGCTGTCGCGACATTCGACGGGTGGCAAGGCTGGGCAGGGTGACAGCATGCTCGAAACTCCATTGGCGGCGGGCGGTGTGCGCGACGTCGTCGCACTTTCCGCCTTGCGCGCTCAGGTGACTTACAATATTGGCTTTGCGCCGGGCCTTTCGGCCGTATCGGGCGCCGACTGAACGAGTAATTCATGAGCCTCATCGATCTATCCGAAGTGAAGCCCGGTTCCCACGTCACGTTGCATTACCGGCTGGCATTGGCCGACGGCGCCGATATCGTCAATACCTTCACCGACAAGCCGGCCACGCTGCTGCTCGGCGCGGGGCAACTGGCGCCGTCGCTGGAACAGATTCTGATCGGCCTCAGGGTCGGCGACCATTCGACTTTTCAGCTATCGCCCGAACAGGGGTTCGGCCCCCGTAATCCCGACATGCTCCAGCGCGTGACGCTGTCGACGCTGCGCGAGAACGGGATGGTCGGCGACGATTTCACGCCGGGCGAACTGATCGAGTTCAACGCGCCGGACGGTGGCCGATATGCGGGGGTGCTGAAGGAAGTCAGCGAAACCTCGGCACTGTTCGACTTCAATCATCCGCTCGCGGGCCAAGCGCTCACGTTCGAAGTGAAAATCATCGGAATCCTGTAATCATGAGCACCACCGATACGCTGTCCGGGCAGACCGTCGCCGCCGATGCCGAAATCCTGCTGGCCCAGCCGCGCGGTTTCTGCGCGGGCGTCGACCGCGCGATCGAGATCGTCGAGCGCGCCATCGCGATGCACGGTGCGCCGATCTACGTTCGTCACGAGATCGTCCACAACAAGTACGTGGTCGAGGATCTGAAGAAGAAAGGCGCGATCTTCGTCGAGGAACTCGAGGAAGTGCCGGCCGGCAATACCGTGATCTTCAGTGCGCACGGCGTGTCGAAGGCCGTGCGCGACGAGGCCGACGTGCGCGGGTTGCGCATTTACGACGCAACCTGCCCGCTCGTCACGAAGGTGCACGTCGAAGTGGCGAAGATGCGCCAGGACGGCGTCGACATCGTCATGATCGGGCACAAGGGCCATCCGGAAGTCGAAGGCACGATGGGGCAGGTCGAGCGCGGCATGCATCTCGTCGAGAGCGTCGAGGACGTGCAGAAGCTCGAGCTCGCCGATCCCGAGCGCATCGCGCTCGTCACGCAGACCACGCTGTCCGTCGACGACGCAGCCGAGATCATCGGCGCGTTGAAGGCCAAGTACCCGAAGATCCGCGAGCCGAAGAAGCAGGACATCTGCTACGCGACGCAGAACCGCCAGGACGCTGTGAAGTTCATGGCGCCGCAGTGCGATGTCGTGATCGTCGTCGGCAGCCCGAACAGCTCGAATTCGAGCCGCCTGCGCGAAGTGGCCGAGAAGCGCGGCGTCGACGCGTACATGGTGGATGCGCCCGACCAGATCGATCCGGCATGGGTCGCAGGCAAGCGTCGCATCGGCGTGACAGCCGGCGCGTCGGCGCCCGAAGTGCTCGCCCAGGCCGTGATCGCGCGACTGCGCGAGCTCGGCGTGCGCAATGTGCGCGCGCTCGACGGCATCGAGGAAAACGTGTCGTTTCCGCTGCCGCGCGGGTTGAACCTGCCGCCCGCTGCCTGATTGACGCATCGCATCTGCGGAACACCGAAGCGCGCCTTACGGCGCGCTTTTTTTTGCCTGTCGAAATTGCAATCGCAACCATTATTCGGATTAATGGTGCAACCGGGTTGCTCTGAACGCTTCCAAGCGTCTCTCAAAATTGGTTGCAATGCAGGAAAACCCCATCGAATCAGGATTATTGGCGTCCTATAAATGGAGTTACAATGCGCCCGTTTTCAGGCCTGAATGGCTTTGAAATCGGATTTTGGCAAGGCGCGGGAGACCACTCAATGCACGTGAAGTTGGCTTACGCCGTGTCCGTCGCCGCACCGGTTGCAATGCTTGCCGGCTGCAGCAAAAAGAGCGACGACGGGGCGGGGAGGGAGGCTGCGGTGTTCGCGGCGCCGCCGGCCAGCGGCGTGCGCGTCGCCGGAACCGGTCGTGCGGCATCGTTCGCGTGCCGCATCGCGCAATTGGGCAAGGACAAGGAAAACGGGGCACGTTTGGCGATCGAGGAAATCAACGCGCTTGGCCTGGCGAACGGCCAGGCAGCGGGCACGCAGGTTGCAGCACCGCAAGCCGCCGGTCGTGGCGTGACAGCGACCGTGCGCGCCGCTCGACGCAGGCCGGCCAGGGTGCCCGGCGATGCCGGCAGCGTGCCGATGTCGCCAGTCCCCTTTCAATTCGATTCGACGAAACAGCGCGTTGCCGCGAGCAATGGTGTCGCGGCGCGCGCCCTGGTTCGTACGATGGATTCCGACGCAGTCCTGACGAATGTCGGGCGCGGCGTTCGCGATGCCTTGCGAGGTCGCGCGGCACGGAATCCGATCTGCCCGGGTGCGGGGCTTGCCTCGCGCCGGACAGGAAAAGGCACGGATGCCGGGCAACCGGACGATGGCCGTCTCGGCATGCTGCCCTACGACTTCAAGGAGGCCACGAACACCGTCCTCGATGTCGTGACGATTTAGCGACGGGACTCATGACGGCACCGGAACAGTGCGGTGCCGTTTTTGTATCCGCTCCGGCGGCAGGTCCGGCCGTACAGGCCGGGCGGCGCGCGCCGGGACGATCCACCCTTACCGGTATCGACTAGTACCCGCAGTGTCGCCGAGAAGGCGCGATTCCTCGCTTACCCGCGGGGCGCAACGTCCTCCGGCAGCACGGGCCAAGGAGCTTTAAATGGATATTTTCGTCCAGCAGGTTCTCAACGGGCTGGTGCTCGGCAGTGTCTACGCCATCATCGCGTTGGGCTACACGATGGTGTACGGCATTCTCGGCATCATCAACTTCGCGCATGGCGACGTGCTGATGATCGGCGCGATGGTCGCCCTGTCGGCCATCACCGTGCTGCAGAACCATTTCCCCGGACTCGGCAACGTCGCGACGCTGACGATCGGCCTGGGCATCGCCGCGGTCGTCTGTGCGTTCGTCGGCTTCACGATCGAACGGGTCGCATACCGGCCGCTGCGTCGCGCACCGCGCCTCGCCCCGCTGATCACCGCGATCGGCGTGTCGATCCTGCTGCAGACCGCCGCGATGATCATCTGGTCGCGCAACCCGCTGCCGTTCCCGCAATTGCTGCCGACCGATCCGATCAACGTGATCAAGGCAACCGATACGACGCCCGGCGCCGTGATCTCGGTGACTGAAATCGTGATCATCGCGGTGGCGTTCATCGTGATGGCCGGCCTGCTGCTGCTCGTGCACAAGACCAAGCTCGGCCGTGCAATGCGCGCGATCGCCGAAAGCCCGAACACCGCGAGCCTGATGGGCGTGAACCCGAACTTCGTGATCTCCGCGACGTTCATGATCGGCTCCGCGCTCGCCGCGCTGGCCGGCGTGATGATTGCATCCGAATACGGCAACGTGCACTTCTACATGGGCTTCATCCCCGGCATGAAGGCATTCACGGCCGCGGTGCTGGGCGGGATCGGCAACCTCGGCGGTGCGATGGTCGGCGGCGTGCTGCTCGGCCTGATCGAGCAGCTCGGGGCCGGCTACATCGGCAACCTCACGGGCGGCGTATTCGGCAGTAACTACCAGGACGTGTTCGCCTTCATCGTGCTGATCATCGTGCTGGTGTTCCGTCCGTCCGGCCTGCTGGGCGAACGTGTCGCGGATCGCGCGTAACGGAAGGGAGCAAACAACATGACATCCATTCAACCGATCGAATCCTCGACGTCGCTCGTCGAAGAGCGCAACACCACCAAGACCATCATCATCGGTGTCCTGACCGCGGTCTTCGTGATCGCGGCGCCGATCATCATCGGCTCGGCCGGCGGCAACTACTGGGTCCGCGTGCTCGACTTCGCGATGCTGTACGTGATGCTCGCGCTGGGTCTTAACGTGGTGGTCGGCTTCGCCGGCCTGCTCGACCTGGGCTACATCGCGTTCTACGCGGTGGGCGCGTACACGGCGGCGTTGTTGAGCTCGCCGCACCTGAGCTCGCAATTCGAGTGGATCGCGGCGCTGGCGCCGAACGGATTGCATTTTCCGTTCTTCGTCATCGTGCCGATCGCGATGGCACTGGCGGCGACCTTCGGGATCCTGCTCGGCGCGCCGACGCTGCGCCTGCGCGGCGACTACCTGGCGATCGTGACGCTCGGCTTCGGTGAAATCGTCCGGATCTTCATGAACAACCTCGACCGTCCGGTGAACATCACCAACGGCCCGAAGGGGATCACGGGCATCGATCCGGTGCACATCGGCGACTTCAGCCTCGCGCAGACCCATTCGCTGTTCGGGATCCAGCTGCCGTCGGTCTACATGTATTACTACCTGTTCGTGCTGTGCTCGCTGCTGGTGATCTGGGTGTGTACGCGCCTGCAGCACTCGCGTATCGGCCGCGCATGGGCGGCGATCCGCGAAGACGAAATCGCGGCGAAGGCGATGGGCATCAACACCCGTAACGTGAAGCTGCTCGCATTCGCGATGGGTGCGTCGTTCGGCGGCCTGTCGGGTGCGATGTTCGGTTCGTTCCAGGGCTTCGTGTCGCCGGAATCGTTCACGTTCTGGGAATCGATCGTCGTGCTCGCCTGTGTGGTGCTCGGCGGCATGGGCCACATCCCGGGCGTGATCCTGGGTGCGGTGCTGCTCGCGATCTTCCCGGAATTCCTGCGCTCGACGATGAGCCCGCTGCAGCACGCGATCTTCGGCCACGACGTCGTCGATACCGAAGTGATCCGTCAGGCGCTGTACGGCCTCGCGATGGTGGTCATCATGCTGTACCGCTCGGAAGGCCTGTGGCCCGCACCGAAGCATGAGGACAAGATCGCGAAACTGGCGAAGCGCAACAGCAAGAAGCCGGTTCGTGCTTAATCGACGGACACAGGGGATATACACATGAGCGACAAACAAATCCGACTGTCCGTCAAAGGCGTGAACAAGCGCTTCGGTGGCCTGCAGGCGCTGTCCGACGTCGGCCTCGAGATCAAGGAAGGCGAGATCTACGGCCTGATCGGCCCGAACGGCGCCGGCAAGACGACGTTCTTCAACGTGATCACGGGCCTGTACACGCCGGACTCCGGCGAATTCAAGCTCGACGGCACGGAATACAAGCCGACCGCGGTGCATCAGGTCGCAAAGACGGGGATCGCGCGCACGTTCCAGAACATCCGCCTGTTCGGCGGGATGACGGCCCTCGAGAACGTGATGGTGGGCCGCCACGTGCGCACCAAGCACGGGCTGCTCGGCGCGGTGTTCCAGACGCCCGCTGAACGCCAGGAAGAGCGCGAGATCAAGGAACGTGCGATCGAGCTGCTCGAATACGTCGGCGTGCTGCAATACGCGGACTACACGTCGCGCAACCTGTCGTACGGCCACCAGCGCCGTCTCGAGATCGCGCGCGCACTGGCCACCGACCCGAAGCTGCTCGCGCTCGACGAGCCGGCAGCCGGGATGAACGCGACCGAGAAGGTCGAACTCACGCGCCTGCTCGACAAGATCCGCTCGGACGGCCGCACGATTCTCCTGATCGAGCACGACGTGAAGCTCGTGATGGGGCTGTGCAACCGGATGACGGTGCTCGATTACGGCAAGGTGATCGCCGAGGGTCTGCCGCAGGACGTGCAGAAGAATCCGAAGGTGATTGAGGCATATCTCGGCGCAGGGGTGCACTGATGGCAGCGGCAATGTTGAAAATCAAGGGCTTGCAGGTCAACTACGGCGGCATCCAGGCCGTCAAGGGTGTTGACATGGAAGTTCGTCAGGGCGAGCTCGTGACGCTGATCGGCGCGAACGGCGCAGGCAAGACCACGACGATGAAGGCGATCACGGGTCTCAAGGCGTATTCGGCAGGCGACATCGAGTACGACGGCAAGTCGATCAAGGGCATGCCGACGCACGAGTTGCTCAAGCGCGGCCTCGCGATGGTGCCGGAAGGCCGGGGGATCTTCGCGCGGATGTCGATCATCGAGAACATGCAGATGGGCGCGTACCTGCGCAACGACACCGAGCAGATCAAGAAGGACGTCGACCGCATGTTCGGCTTCTTCCCGCGTCTGAAGGAGCGCGCGACGCAGCTCGCGGGCACGCTGTCGGGCGGCGAGCAGCAGATGCTGGCGATGTCGCGCGCGATCCTCTCGAAGCCGAAGCTGCTGCTGCTCGACGAGCCGTCGATGGGCCTGTCGCCGATCATGGTCGAGAAGATCTTCGAAGTGGTGCGTGAAATCTCGAAGGAGGGCATTACGGTGCTGCTCGTCGAGCAGAACGCGCGCCTCGCGCTGCAGGCGGCCGACCGCGGCTACGTGATGGATTCGGGCACGGTCACGATGGAAGGCGATGCGAAGCAGATGCTCGACGATCCGAAGGTGCGTGCCGCGTACCTGGGTGAATGAGTGAGTGAATGAGCGGGCCCGGCGGCGCGCGACGGCAGATGCCGGGCGCGTCGCACACGGGCTTTCGAAAGGCTGTCACGGGATGCCGTGACAGCCTTTTTTTTCGTGTGATGCGATTCCGGTCGAACTTGTGCGGGCGGGCGCGACTCCATTCGACTGTTGCGCCGCGCATGCGGCGCGGGAACGATGGAGGCTGCTGCTGGTTGCCGGTCGCCCGCAGCCGGTCGCCCGCAAACCGACACACGGGCCGTGTAGCATCGGCGGCCCATCGGCACACGGAGAACACGCATGAGTCTGGACTACGGTTTCGTGAAGGCGAAGGTGACATCGGTGGCGAAGCTGAAGGGCTCGCCGCACGGCAGCGAGATCCAGTATCACATTCACCTGACGCTGGCGTTGCCCGGAGGCGACTGGGACGTCGCGATCAACGTCGGCACCAACGACGCGGACGACCTGCTGAACTACAAGCTCGTCTACGATTTCCACCACCCGATCACGCAGACGCTTGCAGCCGCGGCCGAAGGCTATACGGACCTGACAGGGCAGGCCGCGCTGCCCGCGCTCGACTACATGCGCAGCGACATCCTGAACGACACGGGCACATGGCGCCCGAGCGCCGTGATGGACGGCACGGAGAATCAGGAGCCGATCCCGTCGCTGCTGCGGCTGGTGAACGCCGCGCAGTCGCAGGGGCTCGACGTCGTCGTGTTCGGCCGCTCGTATACCGAAGGCAACGGCATCCACGACACGCACATGAACCAGGGGTCGACCGGCTCGAACTACCTGCATCGCGCCGGCGACGACCACAACGACCACAACGACATCTGGCAGGACGGTGCGCTGATCGTGCGCGTGAGCGACACGCAGTGGGCCGCGTATTTCGCCGCGTTCGAGCAGCAGGCCGTGCCGACCGACGCGCTCGGCAATCCGCTGCCGGGCGCGGGGCCGATCACGCGTTGAGATCGCGGGCTGCCGGCCTTCGCGTCACGCGGCCGGCAGCGTCTTGCCGAACGAGATGCGTTCCTCGACGCGATAGCCGAGCGCCGCGTAGAAGCGGCACGCATCGTCGTTGCCGGGCAGCACCTGCAGGTTGATCTTCAGGCAGCCGCGCGCGGCGAGCGCGCGCTCCGCATGCGCGATCAATGCGCGGCCGATGCCGAGCCGCCGCGCGTCGTTCGATACGCCGAACGAGTAGAGCCAGCCACGATGTCCGTCGAAACCCGCCATCAGCGTGCCGACTACGCGTGCGCCGCTGGTCGCGACGAAGAACAGTTCCGGCTGCGTCGCGAGCTTCAGCTCGATCGATCGCAGCGGATTGCGGTGCGGCGGCGCGTCCGCGTCGTCGTACTGCGGAAACGCGTCGCGCCATACCGTGAGCACGGCATCGGTGTCGGCGCGTTCGAACGGGCGGATTGCAACAGCATCGGCGGCGGCATCCATCGGCGGGTTCTCCTTAGAGCGTGTCGAGAATCGACCGCAGCATCGCCATCATCTGGTCGATTTCCTCGGTCGTCACGTTCAGTGCGGGCATGAAGCGCAGCAGGTTCGGCCGCGCGGCGTTCAGCAGCAGGCCATCGGGCTGCATGTCGCGCGCCTTCTCGACGATCTGCGGGCCGATGTCCTTGCCGAGCAGCAGTGCGCGCAGCAGGCCTTCGCCGCGTTCGCCTTCGAAGCCGCGCTCTTCCGACAGCTCGAGCAGCTTGCGCTTCAGGTATTCGCTGCGCGCACGCACGCCTTCGAGGAAGCCCGGCGCGACGAGCTGCGAGATCACCGAATAACCGACCGCGGTCATCAGCGGGTTGCCGTTGTACGTGCCGCCCTGGTCGCCGGCCTCGAACACTGCGAACTCGGCCTTCGACAGCAGCGCGCCGAGCGGGGCGCCGCCGCCGATGCCTTTCGCGAGCGTCATGACGTCCGGCTCGATGCCGGACAGCTCGTACGCGAACAGCGTGCCCGCACGGCCGCAGCCGCTTTGCACTTCGTCGACGATCAGCAGCAGGTTGTGCTGCTTCGTCAGCGCGCGCAGCGCCTGCATGAATTCACGCGTCGCCGGAATCACGCCGCCTTCACCCTGGATCGGCTCGAGCATCACCGCGACGGTCTTGTCGGTGATCAGCTTCTCGACGGAGTTGATGTCGTTCAGCTCGGCCTTCGGGAAGCCCGGCACCTGCGGTGCGTAGATCGTGTCCCAGCCCGGCTTGCCGCTGGCCGACATCGTCGCGAGCGTGCGGCCGTGGAAGCTGTGGTCGAACGTGATGATCTCGTACGCGCCGTTCTTGAACTTGCGGCCCCACTTGCGCGCGAGCTTGATCGCGCCTTCGTTCGCTTCCGCGCCGCTGTTCGTGAAGAACACCTTGTCGAACACGCTGTGCTGCGTGAGCAGGCCGGCAAGCTTCGCCATCGGTTCGTTGTAGAACGCGGGCGACGGGTTCAGCAGCTTTTCCGCCTGCGTCTTCAGCGCTTCGACGATGCCTTCGTTGCAATGGCCGAGGCTGTTGACGGCCCAGCCCTGGATGAAGTCCAGATAGCGCTTGCCCGTGTGATCGTAGAGCCACGAACCCTTGCCGTGCGTAAACACGATGTCGGGGCGGTTCGTGATGTACATCAGCGAGTCGATCGGGTAATCGTTCAGGGGCATGGCAGCAGACTCCAGCGGACGTTGAAAGGGAAACAGGCAATAAAAAAGCCACGGAAGGCCGTGGCTGGTGGGTCGAACAGCTTGTGCGTAACCGGTGAAGCAGTGTGGGGGTTACGCGCGAGTCCGTGACGAGCCTGCGGCATCCGGGCGGAGCGGCGAGCGGCGACGTCGAAGGGCGGACAGGAAGCAGTTCATGTGCGCAAGCATAAGGCATCCCGCGCCTCACTGTAAACCGCCGCGATGCCACGGATGTGACATCGCGGGGCGCAGTGCGGTACGCGGGTGCGCAGGCGTTAGACCGGATGCGCGAGATCGGCGGCGCTCGTGAACGAGTCCGCGTAGAACTCGTCGGCGGGCAGCGCGTGGTGCTGCGTGAAGTCGCGCTGTGCGGATTCGACCATCACCGGCGCGCCGCATGCATACACCTGGTGGCCCGACAGATCGGGCAGGTCCTCGATCACCGCGCGATGGACGAAACCGGTGCGGCCCGTCCACTGGTCGCCGGCGTCCGGCTCGGAGAGCACCGGCACGTACTTGAAGTTCGGGATCTCGCGTGCCCATTGCTCGGCGAGCTCGCCGAGATAGATGTCCTTCTTGCGGCGCGCGCCCCAGTAGAGCGTCATCGGGCGCGTGATGCCCGTGTGCTTCACGTGCTCGATGATCGCCTTGATCGGCGCGAAGCCGGTGCCCGATGCGAGCAGCACGATCGGCTTGTCGGAATCTTCACGCAGGAAGAATGTGCCGAGCGGGCCTTCGAAGCGCAGGATGTCGCGCTCCTTCATCGCGCCGAACACGTGGTCGGTGAACTTGCCGCCCGGCATGTGGCGGATGTGCAGCTCGACCGGGCCTTCCTCGTGCGGCGCGTTCGCCATCGAGTAGCTGCGGCGCGAGCCGTCCTTCAGGATGAACTCGACGTACTGGCCCGCGAGATACTGCAGGCGTTCGTTGGCGGGCAACTGGAGCTTCACGACCATCACGTCGTCGGCCTTGCGCTCGAGCGCGGCGATCCGGCACGGCAGCTTCTTGACCTGCACGCCGTCGACGCCGGCGATTTCACGCACGTCGATTTCGAGATCGCACTGCGCCTTCGAGCAGCACAGCAGCGCGAGGCCGCGCGTGCGTTCGTCGTTGGACAGTGCCGACGCGGCGTGCGGGCCCTGTTCGATCTGGCCCGACACGATCTGGCCCTTGCAGGAGCCGCACGCGCCGTTCTTGCAGCCGTACGGCAGATGGACGTTCTGGCGCAGCGCAGCCGCCAGCACGGTTTCGTCCGACTCGACCTGGAATTGCCGGCCGCTTTGCTTGAGAGTGACGTTGAATGCCATAGAACCAAACTAGAACAAAATGTGGGGACCGTGCATGTCGAGCACGGCAGCTACAATGCAAACCCGTTGCGCGTCGCGCAGCGGTGGCTACTGATTTCGCAACCAACATGATCGCGACTCGAATCCTGCGCCGGCCGCGCGCACTGATCGTCGGCTGCGGCGACGTCGGCATGCGCTGCGTCGCGCAATGGCGCGACACGCGCCGCAACCTGCGGATCTTCGCGCTGACGAGCCATCCGGCCCGCCGCGACGAACTGCGCGCCGCAGGCGCGACGCCGATCGTCGGCGACCTCGATCGCCGGGCGACGCTCGGCCGCCTCGCGGGCCTGGCCCGCACGATCCTGCATCTCGCGCCGCCGCAGTCCGATGGCCGCGACGACCGGCGAACGCGTGCGCTCATCGCCGCAACGACCGTGCCTGCACGACGGCCACCGGTGCCGCCGGCACCGGCGGTCGGCCGGCTCCGAACGCTGCGCACCGCGACCCGACAGGCCGGCGCGCCCATTCGGGCAGCGCGTATTGTACCCGACGGCCTTCGTGCGCCGAGGCTCGTCTACGCCAGTACGACGGGCGTTTACGGCGACTGCGGCGGTGCGCGCATCGACGAGACGCACCCGCTGCGTCCCGCGAATCCACGCGCGTTCCGGCGCGTGTCGGCCGAGCGGCAGCTGCGTGCGGCGACGGTGCGCGGCGTGCTGTCCGCGCGCATCGTGCGCATTCCGGGCATCTACGCGGCGAACCGTCTGCCGATCGCACGGCTCGAGCGCGGCACGCCGGCGCTCGAACCGGCCGACGACGTCTACACGAACCACATCCACGCGGACGATCTCGCGGCGATCCTGCGCCGCGCGGCCGAACGCGGCAAGCCGGCGCGCGCCGTGCATGCGTCGGACGACAGCGAACTGCGGATGGGGGAGTATTTCGACCGGGTCGCGCAGGTGCTCGGCCTGCCGAGGCCGCCACGCGTCAGCCGCGCGGACGCCGAGCGCCAGCTCGAACCGACACTGCTGTCGTTCATGCGCGAGTCGCGGCGCCTGTCCAACGCACGGCTCAAGGCCGAATTGTGCGTGACGTTGCGCTATCCGACCGTAGATGATTTCCTTCAAACGCTCGCGCCGGGCAGCGCATCAGGTGAGCGCCGGTAACGCCTCGATCAGCAGGAAGCACAGCAGCGCGCCGATCAGCGCGCCAATCAGGTTCGGATGATATTTGTGCTTCATGTGCATCGTGGCCAGCAGCCCGCCGATCACGATGACACCGATGACCGCGAACGCGATCATCACGTACGACAGTTCAAAAGTATGGTTGTTCATGATGCCTCCCCCTACGTCGCTGTTCTCTTACAGCTTGTGATTTCAGTATAGCGGGGGAACATGCGGCCGAGATGCGGCTGGACGTCGAACGGTCGTGCGGATTTTCCCTTACAGGGTTTTGACGGGATTGCGCAGTGCTGAAAGGTCGGCGTCATCGAGCCAGCGCCACGCGCCCGGTGCGAGATCGCCCGGCAGCGTGAAGCCGCCGATGCTTTCGCGATGCAGCGCTTCGACGCGATTGCTCGCCGCTGCGACCATGCGCTTGACCTGGTGATACTTGCCCTCGAGGACGGTCAGCGCGAGCGCGTGCGTGTCGCGCGCGTCGGCGGCGACCGCCGCGATCGGCTTCGGCTCGCCATGGAGCTGCACGCCGGTGCGCAGCGTGTTCAACTGCGTGTCGTCGAGCGGGTGGCGCACGGTCGCCACGTAGGTCTTCGGTACCTTGCGCTTCGGCGACGTGTACGCGTGCACGAACTGGCCGTCGTCGGACAGCAGCAGCAGGCCCGTCGTGTCCTGGTCGAGACGTCCGACGCACTGCACGCCGCGCGCGACGAGCGGTGCGGGCAGCAGGCTGAACACGCTCGCGTGGTGTTGCGGATCGCGCGAACACTCGTAGCCGGCCGGCTTGTTGAGCGCGAGATATGCATGCGCGTGGAACGGCCACGCCGTATCGTCGACCGAGAACACTAGGCCGTCGGTATCGAACGTGGCGTCGGGGTTGATCGCGCTGGCTCCCGCCACGGTGACGCGGCCTGCTTCGATCAGGCCGCGGCACTGGCGGCGCGAGCCGAAGCCCTGGGTGTAGAGAATGCTTTCGAGATCCATAGCGCGCGCATTCTATCAAGCGATGGCGCGTGATCGGCGTGAACATGCATGCACTGGTAAGCTGCCGGTACGCCGCGCGGGGCGCGGCGCCCGTTCATTCTTCACGGAAAGCCCATGTCTTTTGCTTCGTTCCCGTTCGGCCGCAAGGCCGCCGCCGTCATCGTGGCCGCCACCGTCTCGTCGGCCGCGTTCGCGCACGCGCACCTCGCGAAGAGCGATCCGGCGGCGGGCGCGGCGGTGGCTACCGCACCGGCCGCCGTCACGATCGACTTCACCGAGCCGCTGGAGCCGGCGTTCAGCTCGATCGTCGTCGTCGACGGCGACGGCAAGACGGTGTCGGACGGCCGTGCGCGCATCGACGCGTCGAACCGCAAGCAGATGACGGTGCCGCTCACGGCGGTCGGCACCGGTGCCTATACGGTGAAATGGGTGGCCGTCGCGACCGACGGGCACCGCACGCAGGGCGCGTACGGCTTCAGCGTGAAGTGACGCAACGGCGGCGGCAGGCCCGTGCCAGGGTTGCCGTCGCCCTCATCCGACAGGGAGTTTCCCGCATGAACCCGACGACGCTCGACGCACTCGCCGATTTCCCCCGTCAGCTCGAAGCGTATTTCGCGGCCGTACCCGACGGCTACGCGCGCTGGACGCCCGACGACTGGGCCGGGATCCCGAGCGAGCATTTCTCGCCGCTCGGGCAGCTCTGCCACGTGCGCGACATCGAGATCGACGGTTATCACGTGCGGCTGCGGCGGATGCTCGACGAAGACCGGCCGCTGCTCGTGTCGATCGATGGCGACGCGCTCGCGATCGAGCGCCGCTACAACGATGCGTATGCGTCCGACGTGCTCGCGGCGATCCGCGAAGCGCGGCGCGAGACGCTCGACCTCGTGTCGCGCCTCACGCCCGAACAGTTCGCGCGCATCGGGGCGTTCGACGGCTACGGTTCGCTGACCGTGCGCGGGCTCGTCCACTACCTGTGCAGCCACGACCAGCAGCATCTGGCCGGCATGCAGTGGCTGCTCGGCAAGATCGACGCGACGCTGTACACGCACTGAGCCGGCCGGCATTTGCGTAATCAATCGAGCGCAGATTCCGGCGCAGTTGTCGGTACGGCAGGCTGCACTGCCGCGCTTCGATTGGATCGTTTTTCTGGATAATCCATCCAGCCGCGACCGGCTGACCGGTGCGTCGCGCGTGCCTACACTCCAAGCTTCGTTCAACGAGAAAAGGAGTCAACCGTGGCAACTCATACGCTCGCAGACAAGGTCGTCCTGATCGCAGGCGGCGCAAAGAATCTCGGCGGCCTGATCGCGCGGGATCTGGCGAGCCACGGCGCGAAGGCCGTGGCGATTCACTACAACAGTGCCGCATCGCAGGCGCAGGCCGAGGAAACGGCTGCCGCGGTGCGTGCCGCCGGCGCGAAAGCGGCAACGTTCCAGGGCGACCTGACGACGGCCGCCGCGGTCGAGAAGCTGTTTGACGACGCGAAGCAGCACTTCGGCAAGATCGACATCGCGATCAACACGGTCGGCAAGGTGCTGAAGAAGCCGTTCACCGAGATCAGCGAGGCCGAATACGACGAGATGTTCGCGGTGAACAGCAAGTCGGCGTTCTTCTTCATCAAGGAAGCGGGGCGGCACCTCGAGGATCACGGCAAGCTCGTCACGCTCGTGACGTCGCTGCTCGGCGCGTTCACGCCGTTCTATGCGGCGTACGAAGGGTCGAAGGCGCCGGTCGAGCATTTCACGCGCGCGGCGTCGAAGGAATACGGCGCGCGCGGGATCTCGGTGACGGCCGTCGGGCCGGGCCCGATGGACACGCCGTTCTTCTACCCGGCCGAAGGCGCCGATGCGGTCGCGTATCACAAGACGGCGGCCGCGCTGTCGCCGTTCAGCAAGACGGGCCTGACCGACATCGAGGACGTCGTGCCGTTCATCCGCCATCTCGTCACCGACGGCTGGTGGATCACGGGCCAGACGATCCTGATCAACGGCGGCTATACGACCAAGTAACCGACCCGGCAACGGGCCGCGCGGCGCACCGCAATGGCGCGTTTGCGTGGACAATGGACGGGCGCGTGGCCTCGCGGCTGCGTGCCCGTTTTCTCTGTGCCGCCGGACCTTGCCGCGACGCGCGACGGCTGGCGGCGGCGTTCGTCCGAACCTGGGTTCCCTGCCGATGGACAAGCTGGATCAGGTCAGAATCTTCCTGCAGGTTGCCGAGATGGGCAGCTTCATCAAGGCCGCCCATGCGCTCGACGTGCCGCGCGCGACCGTGTCGGCGGCCGTGCAGCAGCTCGAGACGGGGCTCGGCACACGCCTCCTGCACCGCACGACACGCCAGGTCCAGCTGACCGCCGACGGCGCGCTGCTGCTCGAACGCGGCCGGCGCCTGCTGTCGGAGGCCGACGAGCTCGACCGCCTGTTCCGCGGCCGCGACCGCGACGTGATCGGCCGGCTGACCGTCGACGTGCCGAGCCGGATCGCGCGCCGCATGGTGGCGCCCGCGCTGCCGTCGCTGTTTCACCGTTACCCGAAGCTGCAACTGTCGCTCGGCTCGACCGATCGTTCGATCGACCTGGTGCAGGAGGGCGTCGACTGCGCGATTCGCGTGGGGCGGCTCGCGGACAGCAGCCTCGTCGTGCGGCCGCTCGGGCAGTTCACGCTGATCAACTGCGCGAGCCCCGACTACCTGCGCGAATGCGGTGTGCCCGGGCACCCGGATGCACTTGCGCACGGACACTGGGCGATCGGCTATGTGTCGCCGACGACCGGGCGCGAACTCGACTGGGAATATTGTGCGGACGGCGAGCGGCACACACTCGCGCTGCCGAGCCGCGTGATCGTCAACAACGCCGAAACCTATATCGCCAGCTGCATCGCCGGGATGGGGCTGATCCAGATTCCGCGCTTCGACGTCCAACATCTGCTCGACAGCGGTGCACTCGTCGACGTGATGCCAGACCATCGTGCCGCGCCGATGGACGTGTCGGCCGTCTATCCGCATCGGCGCCATCGTTCGCGCCGGCTCAATGCGTTCATCGAATGGTTCGGGGAACTGATGGCGAACGCGCTGACGAGCGGCGGGGAGGGCGCGGGCGCGGAGGGCGACTGACCGGCACGGCCGGTTGGCGTCCCGTGCCGTCGCGCGTGTTTCAGCCGGGCAGCGCCGCGAACTGCCGGTTGCGCCCGGTTTCCCGTACCGCGTCGATCAATGCCGCGCCGGCGCCGTCAGGTTTCGCGGCGAATGCGTAAAAGCGCGCGGCCGGCAGCGCCGGCAGACCGTCTTGCGGGCCGCATTCGCGCAGGCCGTCGCGCAACTGGCTGCGCGCCAGCGCGGTGACCGCGAAGCCCGCGAGCGCGGCCGACACGCAGCCGGCCATGCTGCTGCTCTCGAACAGCACGCGGAACGGCCGCAGTGCAGCGGCAAGTGCCGCGACGGCGGCTTCCCGATAGACGCATGGCTGCGGAAACAGCGCGAGCGGCACGTCGCCGCCGGCGTCGAGCGCGCGATCCGACGCGAACGCCCACACGAGCGGTTCTTCCCACAGCAGTTCGCCCGGGGTGTCGACCTGCCGGCACTGCTTGCCGAACACGACGTCGAGCCGGCCGAGCGTCTGCTCGCGCAGCAGCGACGCGGTGATGCCGACCTTCAGCTCGATCGACGTGCGCGGGTGACGGTCGCGAAACGTGCGCAGCACCTGCGGCAGCCACGCGCCCGCGAAATCTTCCGACGCGCCGACCCGCAGCGGCCCGTGCGCCGGCGCGCCGCGCAGCCTCGCGCGCACTTCGCGCTCCATGTCGACGATGTTGCGCGCGTACGCGTACAGCGTGTCGCCGGCTGGCGTAAGCGCGATGCGGCGGGTCGTGCGCGCGAGCAGCACCGTGCCGGCCGCCTGTTCGAGCCGCTTGATGTGGCCGCTGACGGCGGACGGCGTCAGCGCGAGCCGTTCCGCGGCCGGCGCGAACCCGCGGCTGTCGACGACTTCGAGGAAGGTGCGCAGCAGCGTGATGTCGAGCGAGGTCGATGCGGGATCGGTCAGCGGGTCCATGGATCAATTCAACGCAATACTCGAAGAATGAACAATGATACTCCGTGAATCGTGATGAAAGGCCGGCCTACCATCGTGCACTCGGATCGACCCAACGGAGTGCACGATGACGACCTATGCGCATGCGACGACCGCGTCGCTCGACATTGCCTATCTCGAATGGAACCCGCGCGGTGAGCGCGTGGCCGTGCTGCTGCACGGTTGGCCGGACAGCCCGGTTGGCTGGGACGCCGTGGCGGCCGCGCTCGCCGCGCGCGGCTACCGCGTGCTCGCGCCCGCGCTGCGCGGCTTTGCGCCGACCCGCTTTCGCGACGCGTCCGTGCCGCGTAGCGGCCAGCTTGCGGCGCTTGGGCGCGACCTGCTCGACTTCGTCGATGCGCTTGGCGTCGAGCTGCCCGTGCTGGTCGGGCACGACTGGGGCGCCCGGGCGGTCGCGAACGCGTGCGGGCTGCGCGACGGCGTCGCATCGCATCTCGTGATGCTGTCGGTAGGGTATGGCACCAACGATCCGGGGCAGCCGCTGTCACTGCTACAGGCGCGCAATTATTGGTATCACTGGTTCATGGCGACACCGCGCGGCGAGCAGGCGTTGCGCGACGATCGCCGCGCATTTGCCCGCTTGATGTGGGACACGTGGTCGCCGCCGGGCTGGTATCGCGACAGCGATTTCGAGGCGGCCGCCACCGCGTTCGACGGGCCGGACTGGATCGACGTCGTACTGCATTCGTACCGGCATCGGTGGGGATTCACCCCGGGCACGCCGGCCTGTGCCGACGACGATGCGCGGCTGAATCCCGCGCCGGTGCTGGCGCTGCCGACGCTCGTACTGCACGGCGGCGCGGACACCTGCAATCATCCGGACGGTTCGGCCGGGCGCGAGCGGTTCTTTGCGGGGCGCTACGCACGGCAGGTGCTGGACGGCGTCGGCCACTTTCCGCAGCGCGAGGCGCCCGCGGCGGTCGCCGACGCGATCCTCGGATTCTGCGCGCAAGGCTGATGCGCGCCGGCGTGGCCGGCGCACGGTGGATCAGCCGCCGACGCGGGCCGCGAGCAGGTCGGCGAGGCCGATGTTCCTGAACATCTCGCGGCGGATGCGATCGCCGACGCGGAACACTTCCTCCGCGCCGTCCTGCGACGGATCGACGAACACGCGGTACGGGCGCTTGCCGGCGGGGGCGGCGACGATGTCGGCGATCGCGGTCGCGACGGTGCCGGCATCGGCGTCCGCCGGTTCGAGCGCGGCGAGGCCTTGAAGCGCCTGCTCGGCGACGCCCGCATAGGGGCCGTCGACGTAGGCAGCCTGAACGGCCGCATCGGCCGGCTTGCCTGCGTGGGCAAAGTGATTCGTGCCCTGCGTGAAGGCGCCCGGCACGACGATCGACGTCTCGATCCCCCAGCGGGCGAGTTCGGCCGCATAGGACACCGCGAGCGAATCCATCGCGGCCTTCGCGGCGAAGTAGGGGGCGAGGAACGGCGGCGTACCGCCGCGCGCGGACGACGACGACACCCACACGAGCAGGCCGCGGCCCTGGCGGCGCAGGTGCGGCAGCGCCGCGCGGTTCACGCGCTGGGTCGACACGACGTTGATGTCGTAGAGCTGGGCGATCTGCTCGGGCGTGAATGCTTCGGCCGGGCCGAACACCATGTGGCCGGCGTTGTGGACGATGACGTCGAGGCGGCCGCTGTCCGCGATCACGCGATCGATGGCGGCGCCGACGGACGCGTCGTCGCCGACGTCGAGTTCGACGGTGCGCAGGTCGACGCCGTGTTCCTGCGCGTAGGCGGCGATGACGGCGACGCGCGGCGCGTTGCGGCCGGCGCTTTCGCGCATCGACGCGTAGACGGTATGGCCGGCGCGGGCGAGCGCCTGGGCCGTCAGCAGGCCGAAGCCGCTGGACGCGCCCGTGACGAGAATGACTTCCTTCATGATCGATCTCCGGTAAGAGGGGAGCGTGACGGGCGGCCGGTCAGCACATGCCGCCGTTGGCGCGCAGGACCTGACCGTTGACCCACGCGCCGTCGGGGCCGGCGAGGAACGCGACGACGCTGGCGATGTCGGCCGGCTGGCCGAGCCGCTCCAGCGGGTTCATCTTCGCCATCCGGTCGACGAGTTCGGCGCTCTTGCCCTGCAGGAACAGCTCGGTCGCCACCGGGCCCGGCGCGACGGCGTTCACGCTGATGTCGCGACCGCGCATCTCCTGCGCAAGCACCTGCGTCATCCCCTCGACGGCGGCCTTGGTCGCGATGTACACGCCGTAGGTCGGCAGGCGCATGCCGATCACGCTCGAGGTCAGGTTGACGATGCGGCCGCCGTCGCGCACGCGCTTCGCTGCCTCGCGGCTGACGTTGAACGCGCCCTTCAGGTTGATCGCGACGGTCTGGTCGAACGCTGCGTCGTCGAACTCGGCGAGCGGCGCGAGCTTCATCACGCCCGCACTGTTGACGACGACGTCGATCCGGCCGAATGCCCGCTCGGCCGCGTCGAACAGCGCGGCTACCGCCACCGGGTCGGCGACGTCCGCCTGCACCGCGACGGCCGTGCCGCCGTCGGCGACGATCGCGTCGACCACTTCCCGGGCCGGGCCGGCGCCGCCGGCATAGTTCACGACGACCCTGAAACCGTCGCGGGCGAGACGGCGGGCAATTTCCGCGCCGATGCCGCGCGACGAGCCCGTCACGAGGGCGACCTGTTCCGATGTGCTCATGTCCTGCTCCTTGATTCGTGAGTGCCGTGCGATCCGGCGACAGGACTAATGTAGGCTTCCTCGGTCAATAAAAATAATGAATAATGATCAGATCAAGAATGACTGAAAGTATGTCTCATGGCATTCGACAGCAGGCTTTTGAGCGGCATCGGCGTGCTCTCGGCGGTGATCGAGGCCGGCACGTTCGCGCGCGCCGGCGAGGCGATGGGGCTGACGCAGCCGGCGGTGAGCCGTGCCGTCGCCCGGCTGGAAGAGCGCGTCGGCATCCGGATCTTCAACCGCACGGCGCGCGCGATCACGCTGACCGACGAAGGGCGGCGCTTCTATGAAGCGGTCGCGCCGCTGCTGGCCGGCATCGAAGATGCGGCGATCGACGCCGGCCAGTCGAAGGCGCGTGTCAGGGGGCGGCTGCGCGTCAACGTCGACGCGACCTTCGGCCACTACGTGCTGGCGCCGAAGATGGCGGAGTTTCTCGACCGCTTTCCCGACCTGTCGGTCGAAATCAGCGTGCGCGACCGGATGGGCGATCTCGTCGCCGACGGGTTCGACGTGGCGGTGCGGTTCGGTATTCCGGAGCCGTCGTCATACCGTGCGCGGCTGCTGCTGGAAACGCGCGTGCTCACTTGCGCGTCGGCGGCCTATGTCGCTCGTCATGGCGAACCGCGGCACCCGCGGGATCTTGCGGACGGGCATCGTTGCGTGCTGATCCGCGATCCGGTGACGGGGCGGCCTTTCGAATGGGAATTCCATCGCGGCAAGGAGGTGGTGCCGTTCGATGCGGCCGGCCGGCTGATGGTCAACGACACGGGCATGCTGCTCGGCGCGTGCATGGGCGGCGCGGGGATTGCGCAGTTGCTGGAACTCTATGCGCGCGACATCCTCGCCGACGGGCGGCTGATGCTGCTGCTGCCGGAATGGGCGGACGAGACGTTTCCGCTCTACGCGTATCACCATGCGTCCAATCTCGTTTCGGCGAAGGTGCGCGTGTTTCTCGACTTCGTGCGGGCGTTGATGGCCTGAGCCTGAGCTTGAGTTGACGTGCCGACGGCGGCCTTCCCGCGCGTTCATTCGGTGCGATGCGGAATGTTGTCCGGGAACGGGTAGGGCGCGTGCGGGCCCGGCCAGTCGGGCACCGGCGGCGCGGTCAGTACGTCGCACCCCGCCAGCATGAGCGACAGTGCCACGGCGAACACGCGGCGGCAGAGCAGGGATGAAATCGTGCGCATGGACATGGCGTGCCTCCGTGTCGCGCATCCTCATGATGCTTGGACTGTTGCGCTGGGGCACGCGTTGCGGCGCGCACGGCAAAAACAAAAAACCCGCGAAGCGGCGAGCTTGCGCGGGTTTCGGGAGGCGCAGCGTGTCACGCTGCGAGAATGCTGGTGCCCAGGGCCGGAATCGAACCGGCACGCCTTGCGGCGGGGGATTTTGAGTCCCCTGCGTCTACCAATTTCACCACCTGGGCTTGATCCTGGCCGCGCACGCGATTGTGCGCGGCGAAACGCGGATTATGTCCGAAATCCCGGCGCCGGGCAAGCTGCCCGGTTGCCGCCCGCGCACGTCACTGGCTCAGGTAGACGAACCGGCCCTGTTTGACGATCCCCATCACGCTCGCACGCTGGTCGAGTCCCACGTGATCCTTGTCGCTGGTGTTGACGACGCCGTTCGGCACGACAAGCTCGTGCGCGCGTTCCAGCTCGCGCCGCAGCGCGGCGCGGAACGCGGGCGTGCCGGGCTGCGCGGCCTTCAGCGCGCGACCGACCGCGTCAGCGAGGCGCGGGTAGACACCGGCCGCGTCGCCCGCGAACTGCGTGACCGTGCCGGCGCCGTACTTCGCTTCGTACGCGTCGACGAACGCGAGCGCGGCCTTGCGGGCCGGGTGATCGGCCGGCAGCGTGCGCGCGACGACCACCGGCTGGGTCGGGAACAGCGTCCCGTCGACGTCCTTGCCGCCCAGCTTGATGAATTCCGGCGTCGCGATCCCGTGCGTCTGGTAGATCGAGCCCTTGTAGCCGCGTTCGATCAGCGTGCGTTGCGGCAGTACGGCCGGCGTGCCGGAGCCCGCGATCAGGATCGCGTCGGGTTTCGCCGCGATCAGCTTCAGCGCCTGGCCCGTGACGCTCGCATCGGTGCGGTTGAAGCGCTCGGTCGCGACCACGCGGATCTTGCGCAGGTCCGCGAAGCGCGTGAACTCGTTCAGCCAGCTGTCGCCGTAGCTGTCCGCGAAGCCGATGAAGCCGACCGTCTTCACGCCGTGGTTCGCCATATAGCGCGTCATCACGTCTGCCATCGCGCTGTCGCTCTGCGCCATCTTGAACGCCCAGGTCCGCGCGCCTTCCTGCGGCTCGACGATCGCGCCGGAGCCGACCAGCGTGATCATCGGCGTCTGCCCGGCGGCCACCGCGTCGAGCGCCGCGAGCGCGGCCGGCGTGATGTTCGGCCCGACCACGACGTCGACGTGATCCTCGTCCACCAGCTTTCGGATGTTGCGCACCGCGGTGCCCGGGTCGGATGCGTCGTCGAGCACCGTCACCTGGACGGGCTGCCCGGCGATCGTCTTCGGCCACATCAGGATCGCGTTCTTGCTCGTGATGCCGATCGCGGCGGCCGGGCCGGTCGACGACAGGTCGACGCCGACCTTCAGGTCGGCATGCGCGGTGGCGCAAGCCAGTACGAGGGCGCCGGCGGCGGTGCGGCGCAACAGGGCGGGAAGCGTCATGCGGAATTCTCCGTCGGACAGCAAAAAGGGGCGCGATGTGCGCCCCCGTGTTTATACACGCCGCTCAGAGTTCATACGATTCGGATTCGCCCTTGAGCGCCTGCTCGATCAGCTTGCGGTTCAGCGTCGGCGACAGCAGTTCGACGAGCGTATACACATAGCTGCGCAGGTAGGCGCCCTGCTTGAGCGCGACGCGCGTCACGTTGCTGCCGAACAGGTGGCCGACCGGGATCAGCCGCAGGTTGCGGTCGCGCTCGGGATTGAACGCGATGTCGGCCATGATGCCGACGCCGAGGCCGAGTTCAACGTAGGTCTTGATCACGTCGGCGTCGATCGCCTCGAGCACGATGTCCGGCGACAGCCCGCGCAGCGCGAACGCATGGTTGATCTTCTTGCGGCCCGCGAACGCGCCTTCGTACGTGATCAGCGGGTACTGCGCGAGATCGTCGAGCGTGACCGGCTTGCGTTCGAGCAGCGGATGGTCGGCCGGCACGACGGCCGCGTGGTGCCACTGGAAGCAGGGCAGCGACACGAGCTCCTTGTAGTCGGAAATCGCCTCGGTCGCGATCGCGAGATCGGCCTGGTCGTGGATCACCATCTCGGCCACCTGCGTCGGGCTGCCCTGCAGGATCGACAGGTGCACCTTCGGGAAACGCTTCTTGAATTCGGCGATCGCGGCCGGCAGCGAGTAGCGGGCCTGCGTATGGGTCGCGGCGATGGTCAGGTTGCCCTGATCCTGCGCTGCATAATCTTTCCCGACCCTTTTAAGACTTTCAACCTCCTGAAGAATCCGCTCGACCGACGCGAGGATGATCCGGCCCGGCTCGGTGAGCGAGCGCACACGCTTGCCGTGCCGCGTGAAGATCTCCACGCCGAGCTCGTCCTCGAGCTCGATGATCGCCTTCGATACCCCCGGTTGCGACGTGTAGAGGGCCTTGGCGGCCTCGGTGAGGTTGAAATTCTGCCGGACGGCCTCGCGCACGAAGCGAAATTGGTGCAGGTTCATTTATAACCCTTCCGCATATCAACAGAATTTTTTAGTCGTTTGAAATATAAGGCGAGTTTATTACGATTCACCGGAGTTTTTCAAATATGGATATCTGTTTTCGTCATTAGCAATCCACCCGGCAGCGGATGGGGGCGGTGACGGCGGAACGGAGATTCGGGCGCGACGTGGCTAGGACGTCGCGCGGTCACCACGAAAACCCTGGGGTCCCCGAATGTATCAGTACGACCAATACGACCAGACGATCGTCGATGAGCGTGTCGCGCAGTACCGCGATCAGGTGCGCCGCCGGCTGTCGGGCGAGTTGAGCGAAGAAGAGTTCCGTCCGCTGCGCCTGCAGAACGGCCTGTACATGCAGCGCCACGCGTACATGCACCGCATCGCGATTCCTTACGGCAACCTGCGCAGCGACCAGCTCCGGATGCTGGCGCGCATCGCCCGCGAACACGACCGCGGCTACGGTCACTTCTCGACCCGCTCGAACATCCAGTTCAACTGGATCGAGCTGGAAGATACGCCCGAGATCCTCGCGAAGCTCGCGTCGGTGCAGATGCACGGCATCCAGACGTCGGGCAACTGCATCCGCAACATCACGGCCGACCAGTTCGCCGGTGTCGCGCAGGACGAAGAGATCGATCCGCGTCCGTGGTCGGAAATCCTGCGTCAGTGGTCGACGTTCCATCCCGAATTCGCATGGCTGCCGCGCAAGTTCAAGATCGCGGTGTCGGGCTCGAAGGATGACCGCGCGGCCGTGCAGATCCACGACCTCGGCGTGTACCTGAAGAAGAACGCGCAAGGCGAAGTGGTCGCGAGCATCCTCGCGGGCGGCGGCCTCGGCCGTACGCCGATCATCGGCGCGGTGATCAAGGAAGACCTGCCGTGGCAGCACCTGCTCACCTACTGCGAAGCCGTGCTGCGCGTGTACAACCGTTACGGCCGCCGCGACAACCTGTACAAGGCGCGTATCAAGATCCTCGTGAAGGCGTTGTCGCCCGCGAAGTTCGCGCAGCAGGTCGAGGAAGAGTGGCAGCACCTGAAGGACGGCCCGTCGACGCTCACGCAGGCGGAAGTCGATCGCGTGTCGCAATACTTCCAGCCGCCCGTCTACGAGAAGCTGGCCGACACCGACGCATCGTTCGAACAGCACCTGCTCGAGAACAAGGCGTTCGCGCGCTGGGTCGAGCGTAACGTTGCACCGCACAAGGTGGCCGGCTATGCAGCCGTCACGCTGTCGCTGAAGGATCACCGGGTCGCGCCGGGCGATGCGACCGACCAGCAGATGGAGCTGGTGGCCGACTGGGCCGACGCGTACTCGTTCGGCGAGCTGCGTGTGTCGCACGAGCAGAACCTGATTCTCGCGAACGTGAAGAAGCGCGACCTGTTCGCGGTGTGGGAAAAGGCGAAGGCAGCCGGTTTCGCGACGCCGAACATCGGCTTGCTGACCGACATCATCGCGTGCCCGGGCGGCGACTTCTGCTCGCTCGCGAACGCGAAGTCGATCCCGATCGCGCTGGCAATCCAGCAGCGTTTCGACGATCTCGACTATGTGTACGACCTCGGCGACCTGTCGCTGAACATTTCCGGTTGCATGAACTCGTGCGGTCACCACCACGTCGGCAACATCGGCATCCTCGGCGTCGACAAGGACGGCGCCGAGTGGTACCAGGTGTCGCTCGGCGGCGAGCAGGGCACGGGCCAGAACGGCGCGCGCCTCGGCCGCGTGATCGGGCCGTCGTTCTCGGCGGAAGAAGTGCCCGACGTGATCGCGAAGCTGATCGACACGTTCGTCGAATCGCGCGTCGACGGCGAGCGCTTCGTCGAAACGTACGATCGCATCGGCATCGCGCCGTTCAAGGAGCGCGTGTATGCAGCGCGCCAGGCAGTGAACGCGTAACCAACCGGGTAGAAGGAATTAGCAGATGGCTTCGATTATCAAGAACCGCGCAGTGATCGACGATGCATGGCAGGTCGTGCGCGCGGCAGAAGACGGTGCACTGCCCGCGGTCGACGCGTTGCCGGCCGGCAAGGTGCTGGTGCCGTTCGCGTTGTGGCAGGCCGAGCGCGCGGCGCTCGTCGCCGCGAAGACGAAGGACGAGCTCGGCGTGTGGCTCGCACCGGACAGCGAGCCGGCCGATCTCGTGGCCGACTTCGGCGCGATTTCGCTGATCGCCGTCGAGTTCCCGCGCTTCGCGGACGGCCGCGGCTACAGCATCGGACGCCTGCTGCGCGAGCGTCACGGCTGGACGGGCGAACTGCGCGCGATCGGCGACGTGCTGCGCGACCAGTTGCTGTACATGTCGCGTTGCGGGTTCGACGCATACGCCGTGCGCGCCGACAAGGACATTCACGATGCGCTGAATGCGTTCACGGAATTCACGCAGCGTTACCAGGGCGCGTTCGACCAGCCCGAACCGCTGTTCCGCCGTCGCGCCGCGGCGCCCGACGCCAAGGTGAACGCATGAGCACCGCGACCGCCACCGTGCTGACGCCGGAGCTCGCCGCGAAGGTCGAGCGCCTCGACGCGCTGCTGGCGCAGATCGGCGCCCGTCACGAGAAGGTGAAGTTCGCGAGCAGCCTTGCGGCGGAAGACATGCTGCTGACGCATGCAATCCTGTCGAAGGGCGCGCGAATCGGCATCTTCTCGCTGAACACGGGCCGCCTGCACGCGGAAACGCTCGGCATGATCGACCGTGTGCGCGAGCGCTACGGCTACGAGATCGAGCAGTTCCATCCGCTGCAGGACGCGGTCGACCAGTACGTCGCCGAGCACGGCCTGAACGCGTTCTACGAGAGCGTCGAGCTGCGCAAGTCGTGCTGCCACATCCGCAAGGTCGAGCCGCTGAATCGCGCGCTCGCGGACGTCGGTGCCTGGGTCACGGGCCAGCGCCGCGAGCAGTCGGTCACGCGTGCCGAGCTGCATGAGGAAGAACAGGACGAAGCGCGCGGGATCGCGAAGTACAACCCGCTCGCCGACTGGACGGAAAGCGACGTGTGGGCGTACCTTAATGCGTTTGACGTGCCGGTGAATCCGCTGCATGCGCGCGGCTACCCGAGCATCGGCTGCGAGCCGTGTACGCGGGCGATCCGTCCCGGCGAGGACAGCCGCGCGGGCCGCTGGTGGTGGGAGTCGCGCGATACGAAGGAATGCGGGCTGCACATCACGACGATCACGCCGATTCCCGCGGATGCCGTTGCCGGCGCCACGCACTGAAAGCCTGACAAGAAACTGAATATTGCGCCGCCTGCGACAGCGGGCGGCACGAACCCAGAAGAGAAGGACTGAAATCATGAGCACGACGCTCGAGCAATCCGCCTTTGCCCCGCCCGCCGGTGCCGACAGCCGCATGGGCCACCTCGACTGGCTCGAAGCCGAGTCGATCCACATCCTGCGCGAACTGGTCGCCGAATGCAGCAAGCCGGCGCTGTTGTTCTCGGGCGGCAAGGATTCGGTCGTCGTGCTGCATCTGGCACTGAAAGCATTCGGCCTCGGCGCGAACCGCAAGACGACGCTGCCGTTCCCGCTCGTACACATCGATACGGGCCACAACTACGAAGAAGTGATCGACTTCCGCGATCGCCGCGCGCAAGAGCTCGGCGCCGAGCTGGTCGTCGGCCACGTCGAGGATTCGATCAAGCGCGGCACGGTCGTGCTGCGCCGCGAAACCGATTCGCGCAATGCCGCGCAGGCCGTCACGTTGCTCGAGACGATCGAGCAGCACGGCTACACGGCGCTGATCGGCGGCGCGCGCCGCGACGAAGAGAAGGCGCGTGCGAAGGAACGCATCTTCTCGTTCCGCGACGAATTCGGCCAGTGGGATCCGAAGGCGCAGCGCCCGGAACTGTGGAGCCTGTACAACGCCCGCCTGCACAAGGGCGAGCACCTGCGTGTGTTCCCGATCTCGAACTGGACCGAGCTCGACGTGTGGCAGTACATCGCGCGCGAGAACCTCGAACTGCCGTCGATCTATTACGCGCACGAGCGCGAGATCGTGCGCCGCAACGGGCTGCTCGTGCCGGTCACGCCGCTCACGCCGATGCGTGACGGCGAGACGAGCGAGCTCGCGCAGGTGCGCTTCCGCACGGTCGGCGACATTTCCTGCACGTGCCCGGTCGAGAGCGACGCGGACGACGTCGAGAAGATCATCGCCGAGACGGCGGTGACCGAGATCACCGAGCGCGGCGCGACCCGGATGGACGACCAGGCCTCCGAAGCCGCGATGGAACAGCGCAAGAAGCAAGGTTATTTCTGAAGCACACGAGGACATTCACATCATGAGCATCATCGAGAACACCGAAGACCTCGGCGTGCTGCGCTTCATTACCGCAGGCAGCGTCGACGACGGCAAGAGCACGCTGATCGGCCGCCTGCTGTACGACAGCAAGGCCGTGCTGTCCGACCAGCTGTCCGCGCTGTCGCGTGCGAAGAACAAGCGCACGGTCGGCGACGAGCTCGACCTCGCGCTGCTGACCGACGGTCTCGAAGCCGAGCGCGAGCAGGGCATCACGATCGACGTCGCGTACCGCTACTTCGCGACCGCGAAGCGCAAGTTCATCATCGCCGATACGCCGGGCCATGAGCAGTACACGCGCAACATGGTGACGGGCGCATCGACCGCGCACGCGGCGATCATCCTGATCGACGCGACGCGCGTGACGATCGAGAACGGCGTGGCCGACCTGCTGCCGCAGACCAAGCGCCACAGCGCGATCGTCAAGCTGCTCGCGCTGCAGCACGTGATCGTCGCGATCAACAAGATGGACCTCGTCGACTACAGCGAAGCGCGCTTCAACGAGATCCGCGATGCGTACGTCACGCTCGCGAAGCAGCTCGGCCTCACCGACGTGCGCTTCGTGCCGGTGTCGGCGCTGAAGGGTGACAACATCGTCGGCGCGAGCGAGCGCATGCCGTGGTACGCGGGCGAGCCGCTCCTCGACGTGCTCGAATCGCTGCCGGTCGAGACGCAGGCGCATGACGCGCTGCGCTTCCCGGTGCAGTGGGTCGCGCGCCAGGACGGCAGCTCGGCCGACGATTTCCGCGGCTATATGGGCCGTATCGAGTCGGGTGAAGTGAAGGTCGGCGACGAGATCGTCGTGCTGCCGTCGAACCGCACGGCAACGATCGCCGAGATCGTCGCGCCGGTGCCGGGCGGCACTGCGTCCGTCCCGCACGCGTTCGCGGGCCAGGCCGTGACGATCCGCCTCGCGGAAGACGTCGACGTGTCGCGCGGCGACATGTTCGTCACGTCCGGCGAGCCGGTCGAGCCGGCGAAGAAGCTTGAAGCGGATCTGTGCTGGTTCGACGAGACGCCGCTGTCGCCGCAGCGCAAGTACCTGCTGAAGCAGACCACCAGCACGGTGTTCGCGAAGATCGGTGGCGTCAAGCAGGTGCTCGACGTGCACACGCTGTCGCACGCGACCGACCGTCACGATCTGAAGATGAACGACATCGGCCGCGTCGCGCTGACGCTGCAGAAGCCGATCGTCTGCGACACGTACGACGCGCATCCGGGTACCGGTGCGTTCGTGCTGATCGACGAGGCGACGCACCACACGGTCGCCGCAGGGATGATCCGGGCGTTCTCGGCGTAACCGGGAAGCCGCGCCGCTTTGCGGCGGCGCGGACCGGAGCCGACGCCCGCTGGAAGGCGAAGCGACAAACATGGGCAAGGTGTATCTGATCGGAGCAGGGCCGGGCGCGGCCGACCTCATCACGGTGCGCGGCGCGCGGCTGCTTGCACAGGCGGACGTCGTGCTGCACGACGCGCTCGTCGAGCCCGCGATGCTCGACTACGCGCCGAATGCGCGCCGGATCGCGGTCGGCAAGCGCTGCGGGCAGCGCTCGACCGCGCAGCACTTCATCAACAAGCAGATCGTCGATGCGGCACGCGAGCATGCGTGTGTCGTGCGGCTGAAGGGCGGCGACCCGATGCTGTTCGGTCGTGCCGAAGAGGAGATGCGCGCGCTGGAAGCAGCCGGCATCGACTACGAGGTCGTGCCGGGCATCACCGCGGCGCTGGCCGGGGCGGCGACGCTGAAGCGTTCGCTGACGTTGCGCGGCGTGTCGCGCAGCGTCGCGTTCGCGACGCACAGCCGTGCGCCGGGCAGCGACGAGATTCGCGAAGCCGCGCGCGCCGATTCGATGGTCTATTACATGGGCCGCGACAGTGCACCCGGCATCGCACAGGAGCTGATCGATGCGGGCCGTGCGCCGGCGACGCCCGTGGCGATCGTCGAGGCGTGCAGCACCGTGCGCGAACGCACGCTGACGCTGACGCTCGCGCAGATGGCGGCGGGCGACGCGCAGGCGTGGCTCGATCCCGCGGAACCGAGCCTGCTGATGATCGGCGATGCGTTCGCCGAGCGCGCCGGGCAGGCGAAGGCGGGCGATGCGCTGCGAAATGCGGCCTGAGCGGAATCCGGCTGGAGTCCCGAACGAAAAAAGCGCTGGCGGAAGCCAGCGCTTTTTCTTTGTGGGCCGTGACGGCCTGAGTTACGCGCCGTCGCCGATCTGGTCGATGCAGTAGCGCGCGATCGCGTCGAGCACGCCGTCGTCTTCGCCAACGGCCGTCGCGCAGCGGATCTCGACACCGGGATGCGCCGCGCGGCATGCGTCGACGAGCTGCGGCAGGTCGCGGCGGACATGGCCGCCCTGGCCGAAGAACACGGGCACCACGGTGATGTGCGAGCAGCCGGCCGCGACCTGCGCGGCGATCGCGTCACCGAGCGACGGCGTCATCAGTTCGAGGAACGCGAGCGACACGTGTGCAGCGGGGGAGGGGGCGCCGCGCAGTCGCGCGGCGAGCCGCTCGAACGGCTCGGCCCAGCGCGGGTCGCGGGCGCCGTGGCCGAACAGGACGATGCCGTGCGAACTCATGTCGAAGCCTCCGTCATGACGCGGCACTCAGTGCCGGTCGACCCACTTGAGCGCGAACAGGCCGAGCGCGAGATAGATCAGGCCCGGCGTGGCCGCAGTGAGCGGCGCGGGCCACGTGTTCAGCGTGCCGATGTGCGAGAACAGCGTATTGAGGAGCTGGAAGCTCATGCCGAGCATGATGCCGCCGAACACCTTCACGCCGACCACGCCCGCACGCGTGTGCAGGTACGCGAACGGCAGCGACAGCACGAGCATCACGAACACCGCGAACGGATACAGCAGCTTGCGCCACAGCGCGATGTCGTAGCGCTGCGTGTCCTGCTGATTTTCGCGCAAGTGCTGGATGTAGCGGAACAGGTTGATGATCGACATGCGCTCCGGCGACACGAGCAGCACCGACAGGATCTGCGGGGTCAGGTCCGAGCGCAGCCGGTATTCGGGCAGCGATACCTGCTGCGACCGGTACACGGGGTTCAGCGCGTCGGCCGGCTGGCCGCTGATCGGCTTGATCGGCGTCAGCTCGGTTTCGGTGACGCCCTTCAGCAGCCAGTGGCCGGGCGGCTCGTAGCGGCCCGTCTGCGCGATCCGCACGTTGCGCAGCTGGAATTTCGAATCGAATTCGTAGATGCGCACGTTGCTGATCGTCGAGTCGGGCGACAGGCTGCCGACGTTGACGAAGCGCGTGACCTGCTCGCCGTTTTCACGGGCCGCAAGGGTGTCCTTCACCCACACGCCCGACTGGAAGTTCGACGACACCGACGCACCGAGCGCCTGCAGCCGCACGCGTTCGGACAGCTGGTCGGCATACGGGCCGACGAATTCGCCGATCAGGTAGGTGATGATCACGAGCGGCACGCCGATCTTCAGGAGCGAGCGCAGCGCCTGGTTGGTCGCGAGGCCCGACACGCGGAAGATCGTGAATTCCGAGTTCGCGGCCATCTGCGCGAACACGTAGATCGCGCTGATCAGCGCGGCGACCGGGATGATTTCGTAGAAGCGCGACGGGGTCTGCAGCGCGACGCGCAACACCGCGTAGCCGAACTTGTAGTTGCCGTGCCCGACCGAGTTCAGTTCGCTGATCAGGTCGAAGAAGAAGAACAGGCCCGAGAACGCGAACAGGATGAAGACGAACGTGACGTAGATCTGCCGCGCGAAGTACTTTTCATAGAGCCGCATCGATCATGCTCCCGAGCGGCCGAACAGCGCGCGTGTAAACAGCGGACGATTGCGCACGCGCAACCAGAAGATGAACGCGACGATCACCGCGACGACCAGATGCAGGCCAACGAGCCCGACGCCGAACGACATCTTGCCCTGTTCGATCTGCGACTGCACCACGTTCAGCAGGTTCGAGTACGTGAGGTAGATCAGCACGGCCATCACGAGGTTGATCGTGCGGCTGCGGCGCGGGTTCTGGTACGACAGCGGAATGCCGAGCACCATCAGGTTGATCGCGATCAGCGGCAGCCCCGCGCGCCACGCGAATTCCGCGAGGTTGTCGTTCGTCGGGTTGCGCAGCAGGTCCGGCGTCGGCGTGCTGTTGGTGGTCGGCACGTTGGTGACCGGGGTGCTCGTGATCTTCACGCCGTAGCGCTCGAACTCCATGATCTTGAAGTTCGGCTGGCCGGGCGTGCCGTCGTAGCGGCGGCCGTCCTCCAGGACGACGAAGCGGCTGCCATCGCGCGTTTCCGTATGGCCCGTCTGCGACACGACCACGTTGACCTTGCCGTTCTCGGTCGAGGTCACGAACACGTTCTGCACCTTGCTCTGGTCGGGCGTCATCTTCTCGATGAAGAACACGCGGTGGTTCGTGGCCGACTCGCGGAACTGGCCCGGCGCGAGCAGCGAGATCTCGTCGCGCTGCTGGAAGCGTGCCTTGATCATCTTGCTTTGCTGGTTCGACCACGGCCAGCCGACGAATGCGAAGAAGGCGATCAGCAGGATGATCGGCGTGGCAAACACGCCGATCGGCTTGATGAGGCGCGTGAGGCTCACGCCCGACGCGAGCCACACGACCATTTCGGAGTCCCGGTACCACCGGGTCAGCACGAACAGGATCGACACGAACAGCGTGACGACGAGCATCACGGCGAGGTAGCCGATCACGGTGAGGCCGATCAGCACGAGGACGTCCCGCGGATCGATTTCACCGGACGCGGCGTAGCCGACGATGCGGATCATCATCGTCGTGAGCATGATCGTGAGCAGCACCATGAACACGGCGCCAGCCGTATACGCAAGCTCGCGCTGGAGGGAGCGTTCGAAGATCATTCTTGATGAGAAGTGGGCGGGAGGCTGCGCACGCGTGGTGGAGCGCTCGCGCCGCCACGGGAAAAATAGCGGATAATTGCGGCTTTCATCCTTAGCCCAGATTTTATCCGAGGACAAGCGCGATGGACTTTAGCATAAAAGGCTGTGATTGGAGCAAAGGCGAGGCGAAGGGGTTCCTGACCGGGAAGTCCGACTGCATCGTGCTCGGCATCTTCGAGGCGCAGACCCTGTCGGGCGCGGCGCTCGACATCGACACGGCCACCAAGGGGCTGATTTCGCGCGTGATCAAGGCCGGCGACATGGACGGCAAGCGCGGCAAGACGCTGTTCCTGCACGAAGTGTCGGGCATCGGCGCGTCGCGCGTGCTGCTCGTCGGCCTCGGCAAGCAGGATGCTTTCAATCAGAAAGCCTATAACGATGCCGTGACGGCCGCATGGCGCGCGCTGCTGGCGACCAAGGTCGTCCAGGTCACGTTCACGCTCGCGCAACTGCCGGTCGACGAGCGCAGCTCCGACTGGGGCGTGCGCGCCGCGATTCTCGCGCTGCGCAACGAGACGTACCGCTTCACGCAGATGAAGAGCAAGCCGGAACCGGCGTCGCACACGCTCAAGCGCGTCGTGTTCAGCGTCGATCCGTCCGACGAAAAGGCCGCGAAGGTCGCGGTCAAGCAGGCCGTCGCGCTCGCGAACGGGATGGATCTCACCCGCGACCTCGGCAACCTGCCGGGCAACGTCTGCACGCCGACCTACCTCGGCAACACCGCGAAGAAGATCGCGAAGGATTGGGGCCTGAAGGCGGAAGTGCTCGGCCTCAAGCAGATCCAGGCGCTGAAGATGGGCTCGTTCCTGTCCGTCGCGCGCGCGTCGGTCGAGCCGCCGCAGTTCATCGTGCTGCACTACCAGGGCGCCGCCGCGAAGGCTGCACCGGTCGTGCTGGTCGGCAAGGGCATCACGTTCGACACGGGCGGCATCTCGCTGAAGCCGGGCGAGGGCATGGACGAGATGAAGTACGACATGTGCGGCGCGGGTTCCGTGCTCGGCACGATGCGTGCGGTCGCCGAGATGGGCCTGAAGATCAACGTCGTCGCGATCGTGCCGACCTGCGAGAACATGCCGGGCGGCAACGCGACGAAGCCGGGCGACATCGTCACCAGCATGAAGGGCCTGACGATCGAGGTGCTGAACACCGACGCCGAAGGCCGTCTGATCCTGTGCGACGCGCTCACGTATGCCGAACGCTTCAAGCCGGCCGCCGTGATCGACGTTGCCACGCTGACGGGCGCGTGCGTGATCGCGCTGGGCGGCCACAACAGCGGCCTGTTCTCGACGGACGACGCGCTCGCGGGCGAACTGCTCGACGCGTCGCGCGAAGCGAACGACCCGGCATGGCGCATGCCGCTCGACGACGAGTACCAGGATCAGCTGAAGTCGAATTTCGCGGATCTCGCGAACATCGGCGGGCGCCCGGCCGGCGCCGTGACGGCCGCGTGCTTCCTGTCGCGCTTCACAGAGAGCTATCCGTGGGCCCACCTCGACATCGCGGGCACCGCCTGGAAGGGTGGCGCGGCGAAGGGTGCGACGGGCCGTCCGGTGCCGCTGCTCGCGCAGTTCCTGATCGACCGCGCCGGCCAGTGATGGCGGTGTTGACGACGCTGCGGGTGCGCGGGCAATGACGCGGATCGATTTCCACTCGAACGTCGGCGATTCGCTCGCGTACGCGTGCCGGCTGCTGCGCAAGGCCTACCTGGCCGGGCAGCCGGTCGTCGTGCTCGCCGAGCCCGCGCGACTGCGCGCGCTCGACGAGCGGCTCTGGACGTTCTCGCCACTCGATTTCATCCCGCATTGCGGTGTCGACAGCGAGCACGCAGCCGGCACGCCGATCGTGCTGGCCGCGGATCTCGACCGCACACCGCATCATCACGTGCTGCTGAACCTCGGCGCAGCCGTGCCCGCGCAGTTCGCCCGCTTCGAGCGCCTGCTCGAAGTGGTCGGCAACGCGCCGGACGAGCTGGCCGCGGGCCGCGACCGCTACCGGTTCTACCGCGACCGCGGCTACGCGCTGAACAACTACAAGCAGGGCAGCTAGCCGCAACCGTCAACGGAGTGTTCCCGTGACAGAAGCCGATTCATCTTCGATCCCGACACTGACCGACGTGCTGGTGCCGGGCAAGCCGGTGCCGGCGCGCACGCCCGCGCCCGATGCACCGCAGCCGCCCGCCAGCGCGGCGATTCCGGTGCTCACCGACGTGGTCGCGCCGCACGCCGCAGGTGCGGCACCGGTCGATTCCGCACAAAGTGCACTTGACCCCGATTCCGTCGTGGTCGAACCCGTGCCGACGCCGCATGTGCCGGCGGTCGAACTGCCGGGCGACGTGGCGACGGCCGCCGCGGCGGCGATGGGCGAGACCGATGCGCCGGCCGAACCCGGCGCCGCCGAGCATGTGGTCGCCGAAGATTCGGCGGCTATGAGTGCGCCGCTGCCGTCGTCGCTGGCCGACGACGATGTGCCGCAACCCGCGTTCGCCGCGGTGGCACACGAGGCGGTGGGGCACGCGCATGAAGCGCACCTGCCGGAAGCCGTCGTACCGGCCGCCGCGCCGCAGCCGGATGCGCAGGCCGCAGCCGGGCTGACGCCGGAAGATGCCCAGCACATCGCCGAGCGCCTGCGCAATCGCCTGACGAACTATCTGACGGGGGAAGGGCGCGACGCGATCGAAGCCCGCTGTCGCGACGCGCTGCATGAGCATTCGGCCTGGCTGGTCGGCCAGATCACGCGTGAAGTGGCCCTCGCGCTGGAAACCGAGGTGATGGACTGGGTCCGCGACGCGGTCGACGAAGAGATCGCACGCCGCCGCGCCGGTCATTCCGGCTAAGCACGCGGACGTCCCGGTGAAAAACGGGGTGCGATTCGAGTAGAAGCCGGCGAAGCTGCCGGCGAGGCACTGCACGGATCAGCCGGGGCATGTCCGCCAGTCGGCGGAATCCGGCAGGGTGGCTATTCCTCCGGTCCGGTTCAGCGCACCGACAGCACCCATTGCGCGAGCGTATGGGCTTCGCTGCTCGTCAGTTGCGTATTGGCGGGCATCGGCACGCTGCCCCATACGCCGACGCTGCCCTTCACGATCGACTGAGCGAGGTAATCGACGGCGTCACTGCGCGCCGCATACTTGCCGGCGATGTCGCGGAACGACGGGCCCATCAGCGGCTTGCTGATCGCGTGGCAGGCCATGCAGTTCTTGCGCTGGGCAAGCGCGAGCCCGTCGGCCTGGTCGGCGCGCGCCGCCGCCGCGCTGCCGATCAGCAGCGTGGCGAGCAGGACGCGCAATATCGAGTGTTTCATGCGGTTCTCCGCCGGCGGGGAGGCCGGCTACATGGTCCGCGCATTATAAAAGCAAAGGGAAAGCGCGTTTTGCGCGTTCCCCCGGCGGCCATGTTTATTGGGGTCGCATTTTTTGACGGGCACGTATCAACCCGTGACGGCGCCCTGGTTCGCCGGGCGGGCGAGCGCGGCGAATTTCGCGAGCACGCCGCGGGTGTAGCGCGGCGCCGGCTGTTGCCACGCGGCGCGGCGGCGCGCGAGTTCCGCGTCGTCGACGTTCAGCTGCAGCAGCAGCCGATGCGCGTCGATCGTGATCGAGTCGCCTTCCTGCACGAGCGCGATCGTGCCGCCGACGAACGCCTCGGGCGCGACGTGGCCGACCACCATCCCCCAGGTCCCGCCCGAGAAGCGGCCGTCGGTGATGAAGCCGACCGATTCGCCGAGCCCCTTGCCGATGATCGCGGACGTCGGCGCGAGCATTTCCGGCATGCCGGGGCCGCCCTTCGGGCCGAGGTAGCGCAGCACGAGGATGTCGCCTGCGCGGATCCGGTCGCCGAGAATCGCATCCATCGCACTCTGCTCGTCGTCGAACACGCGTGCCGGGCCCGTGATCACCGGGTTCTTCAGGCCGGTGATCTTCGCGACCGCGCCGTCTTCCGCGAGATTGCCTTTCAGGATGGCAAGGTGGCCTTCCTTGTACAGCGCGCGGTCGATCGGGAAGATCACGTCCTGGTCCGCGCGCGGCACGCTCGGCACGTCCTTCAGTTCGTCGGCAATCGTGCGGCCGGTGATCGTCATGCAGTCGCCATGCAGCAGCCCCGCGTCGAGCAGGATCTTCAACACCTGCGGAATTCCCCCGGCCCGGTGCAGGTCGGTCGCGACGTACTTCCCCGACGGCTTCAGGTCGCAGATCACGGGCACGCGCTTGCGGATGCGCTCGAAGTCCTCGATCGTCCAGTCGACCTCGGCCGCGTGCGCGATCGCGAGGTAGTGCAGCACCGCATTGGTCGAGCCGCCCGTCGCCATGATCACCGACACCGCGTTCTCGATCGACTCCTTCGTGATGATGTCGCGCGGCTTCAGGTCGCGCTTCACGGCCTCGACGAGCACACGTGCCGATTCGGCGGCCGAATCGACCTTCTCCTGGTCGGGGTTCGCCATCGTCGACGAGTACAGCAGCGACATCCCGAGCGCCTCGAACGACGAGCTCATCGTGTTCGCGGTGTACATCCCGCCGCAGGACCCCGACGTCGGGCATGCGTTCCGCTCGACGCCTTCGAAATCCTCCTGCGACATCCGGCCCGCCGTGAATTCGCCGACCGCCTCGAACGACGACACGATCGTCAGGTCCCGGCCTTTCCAGTTGCCGGGGCGGATCGTGCCGCCGTACACGTAGATGCCCGGCACGTTCAGGCGTGCGAGCGCGATCATCCCGCCCGGCATGTTCTTGTCGCAGCCGCCAACGACGACCACGCCGTCCATCCATTGCCCCTGCACGCAGGTTTCGATGCAGTCGGCGATCACCTCGCGCGACACGAGCGAGTACTTCATGCCTTCGGTGCCCATCGACATGCCGTCCGAAATCGTCGGCGTGCCGAAGATCTGCGGGTTCGCATCGGCCGCCTTCACGGCCGCGACGGCCGCGTCCGACAGGCGCTGCAGGCCGGAATTGCACGGCGTGATCGTCGAATGGCCGTTCGCGATGCCGACCATCGGCTTGTCGAAATCGTCCTTCTGGTAGCCGAGTGCGTAATACATCGAGCGGTTCGGCGAGCGGGCCACACCTTGCGTGATGTGCTTCGAGCGACGGTTGTAAGCCATGGGGGACTCCATCGTTGTCTGGGCAACGCCGGTGAACGGCGTGCAGGTTCGGATCAATCAAGAATGGAGTTTCCGGATTGGGATGTCCAATATATTATTTGTCGTGTATTAAGTCGTTTACTGAATGAAAAAGGCATGGCCGATCCGACTCCCGACCTGCGCCAGTGGCGCTATTTCGTGACCGTCGCCGACGAGCGACATTTCGGCCGCGCGGCCGAACGCCTGTCGATGACACAGCCGCCGCTGTCACAGGCGATCCGTGCGCTGGAGGATGCGCTTGGCGTCGCGCTGTTCGCGCGCACCAAGCGCTCGGTCGCGCTGACTGCGGTCGGCGCGGCGCTGCTGCCCGACGTGCGCCGGCTGCTTGCATCGGCCGATGCGCTGCCGCCGCTTGCGCGACGGCTTGCGCGCGGCGAGGCCGGCTCGCTGTCGCTCGCGTTCGTGTCGACCGCCGATTACGGGCTGCTGCCTGCGCTGCTGCGTGCGTTCGGCGCGCGCTATCCGCAGGTGCGGCTGCAACTCGCGGAGGCGACGAGCGACGTGCAGATCGACGAACTCGTCGCCGGCCGCATCGACGCGGGGCTCGTCATTCCACCCGTGCCGCCGCGCCACGCGGCCGGGCTGTCCTACCTGCCCGTCGTGCGCGAGCCGCTGGTGGTCGCGATGCCGGCGGCGGCGAGCGACGCGCCGGAAGACGAGCCCGTCCGTCTCGCCGAGGTAGCCGCGTTGCCGCTCGTGATCTTTCCGCGTCGTTTGGCGCCCGGCTTTTATGACATCATTACGGGCTGCTACGGCGCGGCGGGGGAAACTCCGCACATCGGCCAGGAGGCGATCCAGATGCAGACGATCGTCAGCCTCGTGTCGGCCGGCATGGGCGTCGCACTGGTGCCGCAATCGCTGCGTAACCTGCGGCGCACCGGCGTGGTCTACCGGCCGCTTGCCGATCACGCGCCGGTCGTCGAGACAGGCCTCGTGTGGCGCACCGGCGACGTGAGCCCCGTGCTGGCCGGCTTCATCGACGTCGTGCGCGCGCAGGGCCTCGCCACGTGACGTGAACGATGACGCACCGGCGCCGTCCAACGCGCGGTGCTGCGCGTTTGCGACGGCCGTACCGCATTCGAAAACTTCTTCGCTAACCCATGATCATTCACCCGAATTTCGACCCCGTTGCGATCCATCTCGGGCCGCTGGCCGTGCGCTGGTACGGGCTCATGTATCTCGTCGGCTTCATCGCGGCGATCGTCGTCGGCCGGATCCGCCTGAAGTTGCCGCACGTCGCGGCGCAGGGCTGGACCGCGAAGGACATCGACGACATGATGTTCTACGGCGTGCTCGGCACCGTGCTCGGCGGCCGGCTCGGCTATGTGCTGTTCTACAAGGCCGACTTCTATTTCTCGCATCCGCTCGACGTGTTCAAGGTGTGGGAAGGCGGCATGTCGTTTCATGGCGGCTTCCTCGGCGTGACGCTTGCGATGATGCTGTTCGCGTGGCAGCGCAAGCGCCACTGGCTGCAGGTCACCGATTTCGTCGCGCCGATGGTGCCGACCGGGCTCGCGGCCGGGCGGCTCGGCAACTTCATCAACGGTGAACTGTGGGGCCGCGTGACCGACCCGTCCGCACCGTGGGCGATGCTGTTCCCGGGCGCGATGCGCGACGATGCCGCATGGTTGCCGAAGCATCCGGAGCTCGTCGAGAAGTGGCATCTCGCCGACGTGTTCATGCAATACCAGATGCTGCCGCGCCATCCGTCACAGCTCTATGAAATCGCGCTCGAAGGCATCGTGCTGTTCTTCGCGCTGTTCCTCTTCGCGCGCAAGTCGCGGCCGATAGGCGCCGTGTCCGCGCTGTTCCTGATCGGCTATGGCCTCGCGCGCTTCACGGTCGAGTTCGCGCGCGAGCCCGACGACTTCCTCGGCCTGCTCGCGCTCGGCCTGTCGATGGGGCAGTGGCTGTCGCTGCCGATGATCCTCGCGGGCGTCGCGCTGATGGTCTGGGCGTATCGCCGCCGCGCGGCGAATGCCGCTGCGTGATGCGGCGCCGATGCACGCGCGATCGGCGTGTGCATCGGCAACATGCAGGTCAATGAAAAACGCCGGCCCTCGGGCCGGCGTTTTTCATTTCGGACTGCCGTGCGCTGTGCGTTACTTCATCTGCACGGAGCCGTTGACGGTGACCGACACGGTGGCCTTGCCGCCTTCGACTGCGATCGGTGCGCTCATCTTTGCGCTGTCCATCGGCGCCGCGGCCATCGCCATCATGCGCGGGTACGGCTGCACGTTGCGGCCGCCGCCGACGTTCACGTCGCGGATCGTGTAGCTGCCGTAGCCGAATGCCTTCGCGGCTTCGTCCGCGCGGGCGCGGAACGACTTGATCGCTTCGGTCGTGAGCTTCTGCTCGGCTGCACGCTGGGCTTCCGGCGACAGCGAGAACTCGACGTTCGCGACCTGCATCAGGTTCGACAACTGGCCTGCAAGCTTCGACGCCGCCGCGAAATCGCGCGATTCGAGCGCGACCTCGGTGCGGCCGCGCCATGCGGAGATCTTGCCGTCGCGATCGGTGCTCGGGTACACGGAGAATGCGCCCGTGTGCGCGGTGACGCCCGATACGCCCTTCGCCTGCGACAGCGCTGCGTCGGCGCGCTGGTTCAACTGCGCGGTGAGGCTGCCCGGATCCTTGGCTTGCTGCTCGTAGAACAGCGTGATGTGGATGATGTCCTGCGGCACGTCGGCACTGGCCTGCGACGACAGCGACAGCACACCTGCCGGCTCCGGAAAGTGCGGGTTCGCGGTTTGCGCGTGCGCGGTGGTCGACGCGAGCGTCAGCGCGACGGGGACGGCGGCGGCAAGGGCGAGCGACAGCGCGAGTGCGGATTTCTTGGTCATTGTTGGACTCCTTGTGCGAGGGCGTACACGCGGATCGCGCGTGCACGACGCGGGCGTACCGCGCGACGAAAAAAACGACAGCCGGCCTGATCGGCCGACAGCGGTTGCTTAGGCCGCGCGAAAGTGCCGCGAGTTCCGTGGCGGCGGTGCGTACTGACCAGATTTGACCTTTGGCGTGCGCCTACTTCATCAGCTTTTCGGTGATGAAGCGCCATTCGGTGCGCGTGACCGGCGTGATCGACAGCCGGTTGCCGCGTGCGAGCACGCGCATGTCGGCGAGTTCGTCGTGTTCGCGCAGCGCCGCAAGCGGCACGAGTGGCGATTTTTTCACGTAGCGCACGTCGACGAGCAGCCAGCGCGGTGCTTCCTGAGTCGACTTCGGGTCGTAATAGGGGCTTTTCGGATCGAACTGCGTGGGGTCGGGGTAGGGCGTCGACGACACTTCGGCGAGGCCCGCGATGCCCGGCTCGGGGCAGCTCGAGTGATAGAACAGCACGCCGTCGCCGATCTTCATCGTGTCGCGCATGAAATTGCGCGCCTGATAGTTGCGCACGCCGGTCCACGGCAGCGAGCGCTGCGGTGCGTTGGCGAGATCGTCGATGCTTGCTTCGTCCGGTTCGGACTTCATCAGCCAGTATTGCATGGATCGTGATCGACGCAGAAAGAGGCTGCTACAAAAGAAAACGGCACCGGGCTTCGCCCGATGCCGTTGGATAGGCCCCCGCCTTGGCCGCTAGGCCGGCATCCTGAACCTGAGGTTCAGAATTGGTCGCAGTTAGCAGCACTTCGGGTACATCAGACAGAGTGACGCGCGCGCCCGTGCTACAAATTTCCGCAACCGTGCACATGGCATTGGTTCAAGGAATATATGACCTTGGCGAACCAGGCAGGGAAGCTGACTGAACTGTGATTCGATGCGCCAATTTGACCACCGTTGATCGCCGAGATCAAGGGGAATCGACGCATCGATTAAAACCTTACTGCGTCTCGTGCTGTGCGAGCACCGCGCCGAGCTGTTCGTTCATCTGGTGCATTGTACGACGGATTTCCTCCGCGGGAAATGCTTCACCGTGCCGCACGCTCGTTTGCAGCCGCAGCAATTCGGACGCGAGCGACAGCGCCGCCATCACGGCGATGCGATCGGTGCCGCGTACCGAGCTGTTCGAGCGGATTTTCGACATTTCGGCGTCGACACGTGCGACCGCTTCGAGCAGCGCCGCTTCGGTCTCGGCCGAGCAGGCGAGCCGATAGGCCTGACCGAGAATCGAGACTTCGATCTGCTTGGTGCTCATGCATGTTCTCCGTGGCTGGCCGCGTCATCGCCATCCGCACGCGCCTGCCCATCCAGCAGGTCGAGCTGGTTGTCGGCTTGCTCCGCACTTTTCGAGCGCGGCAGCTTTTCGAGAATCGCGTTCAGTTTCACCTGGGCGTCGTCGATCTTTGCCGACAGCGTGTCACGCTCGGCCGCAAGTGCATTGCGTTCGTCGCGCAGTTGCGCGAGTTCCGCGCGGACAGCGTCCGCATCCGCGCGCAATTGCGCGACCTGCTCCTCGAGCGCGAGCCGTTCCGAGTGATAGCGCTTGTTCAGCGAAATCAGACGGCCAATATTTTGAGATAGGGTTTCGAGTTCGTTGAGCATTTGCTGCGTCCTCTAAAGACCCAGCATTTTAGCGCGGAATAACGCGCAATCCGACATCTGTAACGTTTCCAGTCGTAACACCCCTGCTTCTTGCCGCGAATCAGCGCTGCCTGTGCGTGTCCGGACGCTTCCTTGACGCTCGCGCGACCCGCTCCTAAACTGGCGCCGCCTCGGTGCTCGCGCGTGGAACGCGCGGTTAAACGGGAAGCAGGGCGCGGGCGCCGGAAGCCCGCCAACCTGCGCTGCCCCCGCAACGGTAAGCGGCCGCGTCCGATGACGCAGGCCGGCTCGGGCGCGTTTCATGTGCAGGTTCTGCATGCGGACGCGGGCCACTGCGCGTCATCGCGCGGGAAGGCGAGCCGGACCGCCGCCAGCCCGGATACCGGCCGAGACGGGGAGCCCGCACGGGCTTCATGACGCGCGGCCTGCGGGGAGGCGGGGCGCGCAATGCTTCACGGAATCTTCTTCGATGCTGACCCCAATCGTCCGCGCGGCGCTCAAGTCACGACCGGCCGGCACCCGCAAGCGGGTGCGCCGCACGTCGTGTGCGGCGCCGTACGCGGCATGAGCGCCGCGCGCGCCACCGCGATCTGGGCCGTGCTGGCTGCAGCGGTCGCGTTGCTGTTCGTCGCGTCGCTGTCGATCGGCAGCGTGCCGATGTCGCCATGGCAGGCGCTCGCGTCGCTCATGCCGCATGGCGGCGACGCGCTGTTCGCCGATATCGTCCGCACGCTGCGCCTGCCGCGCGCGCTCGCGGGCTTCGCATGCGGCGCGCTGCTCGCGCTGGCCGGTGCACTGCTGCAGGTGCTGTTGCGCAATCCGCTCGCGGAGCCGTACGTGCTCGGCGTGTCGGGTGGCGCAGCCGGCTTCGCGCTCGTCGCGATGATCGCGGGCGGCGCGTGGTGGCTCGTCGATGCGTCGGCGTTTGCCGGCTCGCTCGTGTCGGTCGCGCTCGTGCTCGGTCTTGCGCGCCGCGAGCTGTGGCGCGGCGAATCGCGCGATGCGTCGCCGCGGCTGCTGCTCACGGGCGTCGTGATCGCGGCGGGGTGGGGCGCACTCGTCACGCTGCTGTTGTCGCTCGCGCCCGATGCACGATTGCGCGGGATCATCTTCTGGCTGACCGGCGACCTGAACGGCGTGACCACGCCGTGGTTCGCGTGCGGTGCGCTGTTGCTGGCCGCATGCGTCGCGTTGCCGGCCGCGCCGCAACTGAACGTGTTGCTGCGCGGCGATGCGACCGCGCTCGCGCTCGGCGTGCCCGTTGCGCGTCTGCGCGTGCGGATCTATCTCGTCGCGTCGCTGGCCGCCGCGGCCGCGGTGACGACGGCCGGCACGATCGGTTTCGTCGGCCTCGTCGTGCCGCATGCGCTGCGGCTCGCCTTCGGCAACGACCAGCGGATGCTGCTGCCGGCCGCGATGCTCGCGGGCGGCGGCGGCGTGATGGCGGCCGACCTGCTCGCACGCACTGCGATCGCGCCCGCGCAACTGCCAGTCGGCGTGATGACCGCATTGATCGGCGTGCCGGTGTTCCTGTGGATGTTGTTGAGGAGGCCGATGCGATGACGGGGGCCGCACTGCACGCCACGGCAGGCGACATGAACTACGCGGCCGTCGGCCTGACGCTGAAGGCCGGCGCGCGCACGCTGCTCGACGGCTTCACCCAGGTGTTTCGGCCCGGCGAAATCTGGTGCGTCGCCGGGCCGAACGGCGCGGGCAAGACGACGCTGCTCGCGACACTCGCGGGGCTGCAGCCGCCGGCCGGCGGACACGTCGAGATCGACGGCCGGCCGCTTGCCGCATGGCCGCCCGAGCAACTCGCGCAGCGCCGCGCGCTGATGCCGCAGCAACTGCACGACGCATTCAGCGCGACTGTATTCGACACGGTGCTGCTCAACCGTTTTCCCTATCTCGGGGGTTGGGGCTGGGAGCGTGACGGCGATCGCGCGGCCGCGCGCGACGCGCTGGCGACGTTCGACCTCACGGCTCTGGCGTCGCGCGACGTGCTGTCGCTGTCGGGCGGCGAGCGCCAGCGCGTCGCGCTGGCCGCGACGCTGTGCCAGGATGCGCCGCTGATGCTGCTCGACGAGCCGCTCGCGCATCTCGACCTGCATCACCAGATCGATTGCCTGACCGCGCTGGCTGCATGGCTCGACGCGGGCCCGCGCACGGTGCTGTTCTCGTGCCATGATCTGAATCTCGCGCGGCGTTTCGCGACGCATGCGCTGCTGCTCGACGGCCGCGGCCATGCGTGGGCCGGCCCCGTGCACGACGTGCTGACGCCCGAGCGCGCGAGCGATGCGTTCGGTTATCCGCTCGTGCTGATCCGCGAGAATGGCCGCGATGCGCTGCTGCCGGCGTGGCCCGAGCGACAATGACCCTTTCTTTTCCGATGCGCGGCGCACACCGCGCCAACGACACGGCTTTTCGATGACGACCTCGACCCACTTCCCGCCCGCGATCGCGCCGCTCGACGATGTGCTGCGCAAGCGCCTGCAGCACGTGATCGACCACAAGACCAAGCCGCCCGGCAGCCTCGGCCAGCTCGAGGCGATCGCGTTGCAGATCGGCCTGATCCAGCACACCGAGCGGCCGGTCGTGCAGCGTCCGGTGATGATCGTGTTTGCCGGCGATCACGGGATTGCCGTCGAGGGCGTGAGTCCTTATCCGCAAGCGGTGACTGCGCAGATGGTCGCGAACTTCCTCGCCGGCGGTGCGGCAATCAACGCGTTCTCGGGCGTCGCGCAGAGCACGCTCGAGATCGTCGATGCGGGTGTTGCGTCGCCGCTGCCGCTGTCCGACCGGCTGGTGTCGCTGCCGGTCGCGCGCGGGACGCGCAACTTCGCGGCGGAGCCGGCGATGACGCGCGACGAGGCGATGACGGCACTCGCGGCCGGCGCGGCGCGCGTGCACCTGCACGCGTCGCTCGGCACGAACGTGATCGGCTTCGGCGAGATGGGGATCGCGAACACGTCGTCGGCCGCGTGCCTGATGAGCCGCCTGCTCAGCGTGCCGATCGACGCGTGCGTCGGGCGCGGCACCGGCCTCGACGACCAGGGCCTCGCCCACAAGCGTGCGGTGCTCGGCCGTGCGCTCGTCAAGCACTCGCACGCCATTGCGCCGATCGATGTGCTCGCGACGTTCGGCGGCTTCGAGATCGCGATGATGACGGGCGCGTATCTCGCGGCCGCGAGCGAGCGGATGACGATCCTCGTCGACGGCTTCATCGCGACGGCCGCGCTGCTGGTTGCCGAGCGCATCGCGCCCGGCGTGCGCGACTACTGCGTGTTCTCGCATACGTCGCACGAGGCCGGGCACCGGCGCATGCTCGAGCATTTCGGCGCGAAGCCGCTGCTCGCGCTCGACCTGCGGCTAGGCGAAGGCACGGGCGCCGCGCTCGCGCTGCCGCTCGTGCGTGCGGCGGCCGCGTTCCTCACGGAGATGGCGAGCTTCGAATCCGCCGGCGTCGACAATCGTGACGCCTGATCGCGCGCGCGGCGTGCAGGCCGAACTGCGCTACTTCTTTGTCGCGCTCGGCTATTTCACACGCGTGCCCGTGCCGCGCTCGATCGGCTACGCAGCCGGCGATCTCGACCAGGCCGCGCGATATTTCCCGCTCGTCGGTGCTTGTGTCGGCGCATGGGGCGCGCTCGTCTATCTCGCGGCGCTGCGCGTGTTGCCGTCGTCGATCGCGGTCGGGTTGTCGATGGCCGCGACGCTGCTCGCAACGGGCGCCTTTCACGAGGATGGCCTGGCCGACAGCTGCGATGCGTTCGGCGGCGGCTATACGCGCGACGACGTGCTGCGCATCATGCACGACTCGCGGATCGGCACGTTCGGCGCGGTCGCGCTCGTGATCTCGCTCGGCGTGAAATGGCAGGCGCTGGCGTCCATGCTGCCGTTGCGTGCCGCGTGGACGATGATCGCCGCGCACGCGGCGAGCCGCGCGGTGGCCGTGAGCTTGCTGATGACGCTCAACTACGTGCGGCCCGAAGGCAAGGCGAAACCGGTCGCGCAACGGATGGGCGCACGCGCGGCGTGCGTCGCGGCGCTATTCGGATTGCCCTGGCTGTTCTGGCCCGACTGGCGCATGGGCGTCGCCACATGCGTTGCGCTCGTGCTCGTGCGCACGTGGGCCGCCCGCTATTTCGTGAAGCGGATCGGTGGCTATACGGGCGACTGTCTCGGCTTCACGCAGCAACTGTGCGAACTGGCGATCTATCTCGTGGTGCTCGGATGGACGTCGTCCTGATCCGTCATCCGGCTGTCGGCGTCGAGCCGGGCATCTGCTACGGACGCAGCGACGTGCCGCTCGCTGCATCGGCCGACACCGGTGCGCAGGCCGTGCGCGCGCATCTGTCGGCACTCTGCGCACCGCTTCCCGAACAGGTCTGGACGAGCCCGCTGACGCGCTGCGCATCGGTTGCCGAACGGCTCGCACACGCATGCGACGTGCCGCTGCGGCGCGACGCGGACTGGCAGGAGATGGATTTCGGCGCGTGGGAAATGCGGCGCTGGGACGATATCGATCGCGCGGCGCTCGATGCGTGGGCAGCCGACTTGATGCATGCGTGTGCGCATGGCGGCGAAAGCGTTGCGCGGTTTGCTGCGCGCGTGGCCCGGCGGGCCGATGCGGTAGCGCAGTTCGATGGCCCGCAGTGGGCGGTGACGCATGCGGGCGTGATCCGCGCATTCGCATCGCATGTTCTGCGCGTACCGCTCGATACGGTGCTGTCTCGACCCGTACCGACAGGATGTGTCGTCTGGCTGCGCGTGGATGCCGCCACGCAAACGTGGGAAGTGGTGCACTGGGACGAATAGGCGCGCCGGTCACTGCGTGTGAACAACGCAGCGTGCGGTCGATTCGTTTCAGGCATCCGACACGCGATGAACGCGTAAGCCGCCGGAAATCAGCGCGGCCGCCGCGCACGCGCGGCATCGAGGTCCTCGCACAGCGCAGCCGCACCCTGCGCGATCCGCGGCGATGGCCGCGTCAGCAGATCGCCGTCGATCGCGAACAGGTTGTTGCGTGCCACGGCCGTCAGTGCGGGCCACGCGCGCCAGCGCGCCAGGCTCGGCAGCGGTTCGTCGGAGCGCGTCGTACCCGCGCTGGTCGTCACGATCGCCTCCGGATTCGCCGCGAGCACAGCCTCGTCGGTGACGGTCGGCACGAGCGGCTTGAGCGAGGCGAACACGTTGCGCCCGCCGCACAGCTCGATCACGTCGTTGATCAGGTGCGCACCGTTGAGCGTCATCAGCGGCCGATCCCAGACCTGGAAGAACATCGTGACCGGCGCTCGCGCCGCGTAACGCGTGCGCAGCGCCGCGATGTCGCGCGTATAGGCGGCCGCGGCCGCATCGGCAGCCGGTTGCGTGCCGAGCAGCGTGCCGAGCCGGCGCAGCGACGACGATACGTCGTCGAGATGTTTCGGTTCGCTGAGGAACAGCGGGATGTGCAGCGCACGCAGCGCGTCGGTCTGCCGCTCGGCATTGCCGTGCCGCCAGACGACAATCAGGTCGGGCTTCAGCGCGGCGATCCGCTCGAGATCGAGCGCCTTGTTGTCGCCGACGCGCGGTACGGCCTGTGCGGCGGGCGGATAGTCGCTGTACGTGACGGTGCCGACCAGCTTTGCTCCGCCGCCGGCCGCGTAGACCAGCTCGGTCGCGTGCGGCGCGAGGCTGATCACGCGCTGCGCGGGCGCCGGCAGCGTGACCGTATTGCCGGCGTCGTCGCGCGTTGTGACATCGGCGTGGACGAGTGGCGCGTAAGCGAGCGCGGCCAGTAACGCGACTGGCGCGAGCCGGCGAACCATGAGCGGATTCATGCGGATTCCCGTTGCAGCGTCGGCACGCAGTGCGCGAGCGCGTCGCCGAGGCGCTGCCATTCGGCTTCGCTGCCCGGCAGACCGACGCGTACGCTCGACGGTGTCGGGAAGTGCCGCGTCCAGATTCCGCGTGCCGCGAGTGCCGCATGCAGTGCTGCGGCGCGCGGATCGTCGGTCCAGCTGAAGAGCGGTGTCGCGCGAACCGCGAAGCCGTGCGCGCGCAGCAAGGCGGCCAGCCGCTCGCCGTCGGCCGCGAGCCGTTCGCGGGCGGCGGCCTGCCATGCGCGGTCGGCGAACGCCTCGGCGACCGCATGGCGCGCGGGGCCGCTCACCGTCCATGCACCGAGCATGTCGCGCAGCGCGACGATCTGGTCAGGGCACGCGAGCACGAAGCCTGCGCGGATGCCGGCAAGCCCGAAGAACTTGCCGACCGAACGCAGCACGACGAGGCCCGGGCGATCGACGTGCGGCGCGAGCGACCGTGTCGCGCCCGTATCGGCGAATGCCTCGTCGACGATCAGCGTCCCGCCGCGCGCCGCCAGTTGCGCGTGCCAGCCGAGCAGGCGTTCGGCCGGCACGAACTCGGCAGTCGGATTGTTCGGATTCCCGACGATGACGTGGCGCAGCGTCGCAGGCAGCGTATCCTCGTCGATGTCGAGCGCGACGACGCGATGGCCGCGGCGCGCGAAGGCCGGCGCGTATTCGCCGTACGCGAGTGCCGCGACACCGGCGTCGCCGGTCGGCAGCAGCGCGGGCAACGCACGGATCGCGGCCTGGCTGCCGGCAACCGGCAGCACGTGTGCGGAATCGGGGGCGTGGTAGTACTGCGAGGCGCAGGCCGCGAGGCCGTCGCCGTCGTCGGGCAGCCGGCGCCATGCGTCGGCCGGGACGGGCGGGACCGGATAGCCGACCGGATTGATGCCGGTCGACAGGTCGAGCCATGCGTCGTACGGAATGCCGTAGCGGCGTGCGGCTTCATGCAGGTTGCCGCCGTGCGCAATGCGGGTGTCAGACATGATGGGTGGCCATGGCGAGTGCGCCGCTTGCGACCAGCAGCGCGAGCCACAGGGCAAGCGTGCGCGTGACGAGCGACAGCGCGGCGACGATGTGGACGGCCGTCGCCGCGGCGCCGGTGCCGAGCGCGGGACGGTCCTCGATCTCGCCGTGATAGACGGCCGGGCCGCCGAGCTGCACGTTCAAACTGCCGGCACCGGCAGCCATCACCGGGCCCGCGTTCGGGCTGTCCCAGTGGCGCGCCTGCGTGCGCCAGCAGCGCCATGCGGCGGCCGTGTCGCCGAGCAGCGCGTAGCTCGCGGCCGTGAGGCGCGCGGGCACCCAGTTCAGTGCGTCGTCGAGGCGCGCGGCGGCCCAGCCGAAAGTCAGGAAGCGCGGCGTGCGGTAGCCCCACATCGCGTCGAGCGTGTTCGCGAGCCGGAACAGCAGCGCGCCGGGGCCGCCCGCGACGACGAACCAGAACAGCGCGCCGAAGATCGCGTCGTTGCCGTTCTCGAGCGCGGATTCGACGGCCGCGCGCGACAGCGCGCCTTCGTCCGCATCGCTCGTGTCGCGCGACACGATGCGCGCGGTCAGCGCGCGGGCGGCGCCGAGGTCATGCCGCAGCAAGGCCGCCGCGATCGGCGCGACGTGGTCGGTGAGGCTTTTCGCGCCGAGTGCGAA